>CANQIN010000036.1 GCA_947623995.1 uncultured Bacilli bacterium
GTTGAATTATCATCTAGTCCACTCATCATATATTCCCAGGCTCCTCCACTCATGTCATAGATTCCACTATAATTTCCTGTGGTACTGGCTATCACACTGGCTTTATTAAAGTAATTTGTATTATATGTTCCATCAGACCCTGGTGATGTTACTCTTCCAAATTCATTGCAAGCATCAGAATTATTACTACATAATTCATTTGTTCCTGTATAGCCTGTTGTTGGTTCTCGAACTGCGGCATAGCCTGTTAAATAATCAGAATTATTATTTATTCTCACACTTGCATGACTTCCATATTTACTGTGTTGTAAATAGGCTACAGCTCCCCATTCTGTGTTTTTCATCATGTGACTATTTAATCCTTGTTCATAATGTCTTCCAACGGTATAAGCTTTAGCTACTTGAATATATCTCCATGAATAAACATTGGGTTTAATTATAACTTTATTTGTTGCTTCGATTGCAGCATTTTCATCACTAGGATTTACTTCAGCATCTCCTGTACTTCCTGCTCCATCATATCCTGTTTCAAATTTGCCTACCCATATTCCATTAGTATTAAATGAAGTGAATGCTGGATGTGTTAACCACTCTCCAACAGCAGTTCCAGTTTGAGCTTCTTCATCTTTAGTTTCAAACACTACATTGATTATCTTTTCTTTAGTTGTTTTAGTTGTTTTAGTTGTTAAACTATTATAATTTGCTTCATCAAATATTTGATACCTGTATCTCGGTATCCAGACAAAATAACTTTCGATATCAGCTTCATCTATTGGTTGATTCTCTCCTGGATCTACTTTTCCATCTCTTAATATGACTGCATTTGCCCACTTTTGGTTTTCATAGTCATACCACTTTTCTTTTTCACTTGCTCTGGTAACTTTACCATCTTCTTCGTTTATTTTAATTGGTATTAGTTTATTACTTAATACTGGGTCTGCTCTATTTAATTCTCTATCGATATATTTATCATTAAAATATAACGTACACTTTGTTTTACTTTTTGTTAAATTTAACACTGTTGGTGCCCATTTTTCACTATCCCATTCTATTGTTGCATCATTATCACATTCTCCATCTATATATATCAATCCTTCTTCATTATTTTTTTGGGGCATTTCATCAAGTTGTTTATCTCCTTGATAAAAAGCAAAATAAACATCACTATTTCCAAAATAATCAACTTTTCCATTCATCATTGGAAATTCTACTACTTCACTAAAACTTGCAAAAGTTTTATATAGTATTAATGATACACTTATTAATACTATTACTCCTATACTTATCAGTATTGTTTTTCTTTTTTTCTTACCCTTATCTTCATATTTTTCTAATTTCATATCCTATATTTTCCTCCTACTATATAATATATTAGCATTATACCCCCCCCCCTATGTCAATAGTTTGAAATTATTTTGGACCACTTTTTTGATTACTGCAAAAAATTAAAAATTATATTATTCATAAAATTATTTAATATTAAATAAAATTTATGGAGGTGAATAACAATGAATGGAAGTTTTTTTAGTAGTCCTACTTTTCCCCAAGCCGTAAATAATCAAGCACCAAGCTCGCCACCTGCTAATTATAGTGTTGAGCAATCTTTTCCTTTAGAACAAAGTTTAATTGAAAATATTTTACGGCTAAATAAAGGAAAAAGAGTTAGAGCATTTGTTTCTTATCCAGATTCAAATGAATGGCGAGATAAAATTTATACGGGAATTATTGAGCAATCAGGAAGAGATCATTTAATTATTTCTGACCCAACTAATGGGAATTGGTATTTAATTAGAATGATTTATTTAAATTATGTCGAGTTTGATGAACCAATAAATTATAATCCGGATTATTCAGATACTTTTGATTAAGAGCTAAAGCTCTTTTTTAAATTTAAAAAAAGACACCTAAATGTCTAATCTATTTCATCAATTTTTTTAAGACTAAAAGACGCGGTTATTCCTGAGCCAAAGGTGACAGTAACGTTATCTACTGTTGCAGATAATTCAATATCCAAAGTATCATCAGCATAAAGTTTAACAATAGTAGTAATATTAAAACTAGTTATTTTTCCTACTTCAACATTCTTAGCAATAACAGTTTCAGGAATCATTACGCCATTTTGTCTTATCATAGAAGTTATTATAGCTTCTTTATTAGCACTGATGTTTAAAGAATAATTTAATTCATAAATACCATCTTGTTCTAATTTAATAGTATTATCCATATTGTTAATAACATTAATGTTTTCCATTTCTTCTAATAAAGGTACTTGATTCCACTGCCCTGCTCCTTTAGTATCCATCATATTAGTTAAGTTATTATATTTTCCCCCATAAGCTGTGATATTTGATGGTCCTGTTGGCCCGGTGGGACCTATAGGTCCTTGAAGTCCTTGTTCGCCTTGAAGTCCAGGTATTCCTTGAGGACCCATTTCGCCTTTTACACCTTGCATACCTGGGATGCCTTGTTCTCCTCGTGGTCCAATTGGGCCTGGAATACCTTGCGGTCCTGTTGGTCCCACATTTCCTACTGGTCCTTTAATGGTTCCGACATCAACCCATTTATTTTCATTATCTGACCACACATATAAATCATTATCAACTAAATATCCATCACCCATACTTCCAGTAGGATGTTCGTCTAAAAGATCACTTATATCATCATAAGAACCCATTATTGTAACACTTGTTCCAGCAGGACCTGTTGGTCCTAAATCGCCAGTTGGTCCCATTGGTCCAGTGGGGCCAATTATTCCTTGTAAACCTTGAATTCCTTGAGGCCCGGTTGGTCCTATTAAACCTACTTCACCAGGTATTCCTTGAGGTCCTGCAACACCTTGAGGCCCAGTGGGTCCGATCGGACCTATTGGACCCGTTGGTCCAATACTTAAATTAGAATTTACAACTTGACAACAACAATTAGTAAATCCATATTTTTCTTTAGCACTTCTTACTTTTTCTAAAGCTTTTTGATAATTATTATTCATAAAACCAAATCCTTCTATAATAGGATATGATAAACGTCCATCATATGTTAAAAATTCTAATATACAACTAAAAGTATCCATGATAAAATATGCTAGAAACAAACATTAATGAGGAGGAAAAATAATGAATTATTTAGGTAGTAAACAATTAGAAACAAAACGATTGTTATTAAAAACTCAAACTATTAATGAACAAAAAAGACTATGGGAAATTTTAATGATTCCAAAAGTAAATAAATACTATTTAAATGTATCAACTAAATTAAGAGAAAAATTATTAGATTGGGATACTAAAGAAAAATTTTATAAAAAGGAAATGGAACATGCAAATGATAAAGATATATTTAAATGGAGTATTTTTTTAAAAGATACCGGAGAATGCATAGGAAGAATTTCTTGCCAAGAATCATATGATGAAAATTCATCTGTAAGAGAACCTAATATTAGAGATGTTGGATGGTACATTGACCCTTTTTATCAAGGAGAATGCTATGGAACAGAAGCTGCTATTGCAATGATTGATTATATGTTTAATGAAGTAGGAATTGAAAAAATTATGACCGGAGCAGCTATAGTTAATAAACCATCATGGAAAATTATGGAAAGATTAGGATTTACAAGACAAGATAAAACCTTTATGGTTCAATATACATTTTTAGATGAATTAACCGAAGATTATTCATATATTCTTAATAAAGATAAATGGCTATCTTTGAAAAGAAAATTATAATCATCTTTTTTAATATTATAAAAAGCATCAATTTCTTTTAAAATTGATACTTACACAATAATACATTAAAATGTTTGGTAAAATTGTTTCCATTTTGTCTATTTTCAAAAACAAATACTCTATCTTTTAAATCTTTAAGTTCCATAAATTAATAAAAACAATAATTCTTTTAATCTTCTAATTCTAGTCCATTCATATATTCAATAAAATATAAGGGAATATTGACAATTTTGCCATTTTTGCTTAGATTGTTTGTAGAAAATCTAAAAGATATTTTATTATCATTATCTTTATTATATTTGGTTAAACTTTTTTGATTTGTACTTTTATCTGATTTCACTTCAATTGGAATAATTTGATTATTTTTTTGAATTACAAAATCAATTTCATTTCGATCAAAGGTAAAATAATTGGTGTTTTCATTTGTTAAATAAGTAAGTATATTAGAAACAAAATTCTCAGCAAAAGAACCTTTAAATTCTTCTAATAATTTATTATGTTCTAAGATAACTTTGGCATCTAAATTAGACATTCTTCTAAGTAATCCAACATCTAACATATACATTTTAAAGGCAGATAAATCTTGATATGCTTTGAGAGGAAAAGAACATTTTTTTACAAGATAACATTTTGATATTAAATTTGCATCATTTAACCAATTTAAAGCACTTTCATATTCTCTAGCACGTGCACCTTCTTTTACTACTTGATATAGAAACTTTTTATTTTCTTTAGCTAATTGAGAAGGTATTCCATTCCAAATCAAAGATATTTTATTTGCTTCTTTGGCATCCGTATGTTTTGCAAAATCATTTTCATATGCTTCTAATATATTTTTTTGGATTTTATTTACTTTTTCAATGTCTTTATCATTTACCCAACTATATACTACTTCAGGCATACCTCCAACTATATAATAAATTTTTAATTTTTCAAGAAGTTGAGATTCAAATATTTTAGGAATTTCTTTTATTTTTTTTATTTGTTTCATCATTTCTACCAAATTTTCTAAATGCTCGGCAATTAAAAATTCACTAAAAGTCATAGGATATAAATTTAAAAATTCTACTTTGCCAACTGGAAATGATGTTTGAGATAATTTTATGCCAAGTAATGAACCAGCACAAGCAATATGATATTCATTTGCTTCTTCACAAAAATATTTTAAAGAATTTAAGGCATTAGGGCATTCTTGTATTTCATCAAATATAATTAATGTTGTTTGGGGATTTATTTTTTTATTGTTGGCAAGTGATAATTGTTCAATTAATCGGTTAGGACTTTTAGTATTTTGAAATAATTCTTTTAAACCTTCATCATAATCAAAATTAAAATAAGCAACGTTCTCATAATTCTTTTCACCAAACTCTTTTAAAATATATGTTTTTCCAACTTGTCTTGCTCCTTTTAAAATTAAGGGCTTTCTGTCTTGACTGTTTTTCCACTCAATTAACTTTTTCATAATAAATCTTTCCATAACCTTTATCTCCTTTTTTTATAGTTTATCACACTTTTGCAAACTTTTTGATATGTTTTATCACATTTTTGTAAACTTTTTTAACATGTTTTATCACATTTTTGTAAAAATACAATAATTTTAGATATTCTTTTTTAAATTATAAATATAATAAATATTATCTATAATAATATAGTAGTCATTTTGATAATTAAATATATTAATATTATTGTTTACAGCTATATTAATTAAATCTTTTAAATCAGTTAAATATATTATATTATCAATATTAATATTAGGTTCATTTTTAATTGTTATAATTATATCTTGATAAGTTTTTAAAATATCCTCTTCATTATTTTTATTTAATAGAATTTTACATACTACATAAATAGTGATTATAACTAAAATAATAAAAACTATTATTTTTTTTAGAACAATATTTTGTTTATTATTTTCTAAAAAAGCATTATCTTCATTCATAGTTATTTCGATAATATTTTCACTAATAGGAATAGTTAATAAAACATAAGAATTATCTTTGTTATTAATTTTTATATTAAGTTTTACATCTAAATAGTTTTCAGTTTTAATATTATAATATTCTTGAAAAGATTTAACATAATTAACATAATATTGATAATCTAATTTATAAGTTTCATTTATCTTAATTTCTTTTTCATTTATATTGTTTACATTTTTAAAGTTAAAATCTTTAGTCCAAACTATTTTAGTGCCATTATCAGCATAACTTTTGATAGTAGCGGTAATATCATAAGAATAGTTAATATTTTCATTAGTTTGTTTTTTTAAATAGTAGTCAAAATAAATATCTATATTTTTAATTGAATTAGCAATATAGTAATTATTAGCTTCTAATTTATCATTTAAAAAATAATTATTAGGGTTTAAAGTAACTTCATAATATGTCTTATTTTTTAATTGATATATTTTATTTTTTGACATATTTTTATTAATATATATTACTCCTATTAAAAGAATAATACTTAAAATAAATAATATTTTTATTTTTTTACTTTTTTCTTGCAATTTAATTCTCCTTCATAAATAATTCATTTAACCAAATAGAAGGATAGCCTAAATATTTGAGAGAAAATTGATAAACACCTTTAATATCTTCCTTTTTTACTTTTATATAATCTACATTATTATTGGCATCTCCCTTGGTAACATAATATTCGTGTATACTTAAAACACGGTGAACAATAATTTGGTTTTGATATTGAAAGACAATAATATCACCGGGCTTAATATTTTCTTCTTTTTTATAAATGACAACATCGCCTCTTTTAAAAATTGGATTCATACTATTTGATAAAATAGCTATAGGTTTATAAATAAATAATCCAAGTGTAAAAAACACTAATAAAAGGGAGGTAATAATAATTAAAGGATAAGATACGATACTTAAATTAGTAAAATTGATTATAGTTTTTTTATTAAAAATAAAATATTTAAAAATATAGTAAATTATTAAAACTTTAATGATAGCAAAAGAACCTTCAATAAACCAATTACTATAAGGAATAATTGGTAAAATAATTTTAGGTATTTCATTAAATATTTTAATTATTATTGTAGTGTCATAGTGGGAATTTAAAGATAGATAGGTAAAAAGAATATTTTGAGCAATAATAGGGATAATTATCGAAAAAAAATATTGAAAAAATTAATATTATGGGAAAGAAAAAGAGCTTTAAAATTAATTTCACTTAAGATAATAATAATGGCAATTAAAACTTTAAAGCCAAAATAATTTTTGTTGCTTTTAAGAAGTTTATAACGCATTGTTTCAATCCCACATATTGGTAAGATAAATTTCCAGACATTTATAATAATATTAATCATTGAATAATTAGAAAGATTTTTATTAAAGCCAAAAATAAAACCGCTGACTAAATAAAGGATAAAAAAGATAATAGATATTGAAAAAGTAATATTAATTTCTTTTTTATTTATTAGTTTTAAATCTTGATGATAAAAAATTATTAGAAAAATTAGCAAAAAAAATGGCTTAAAAAAGTTAATATAAAAATTATTATTATAAAAGAAGATATGACTTATGGTATAAATGATTAAAAGAACAAATAATTGTTTATTTTTAAATATTTTCTTTTTGAACATATTGAATTATCCCAGTTAATGTTTTGGTTTTAACATCAGGAATTTCTTCGGTATTTTTTACGTATGTTACCATAATATTAAAAGTAGTTGAATCACCAACATTTAAGTCTTTCTTAAGTTCAGATGTTGTATAGTTAATTTCTTCAATTCCATCAATTTCTTCTGTAAATATTATTGTTTGTAACTCAGCATCAATGGTTCCTAAATTTTCTATGGTAACCTCATAAATAATTTCATCGCCTGGTTTATTAAGTTTAGCTGAAAAATTAATAGAATCTTTAGTAAAAGTTGGAGTTCCAGCATCACAACCTTGAGATACTTCAGTAGCAGTTATATTTGTTATTCTAACATCCCACTCACCAGTAATTTCTGCAGTTCCATTAATATTAAAATCAGTCGCAAAAGATGAATAACCAACAGCCATTAAAATAATAGTTGCAATAAAGAAGATAATAATAATTAATTTTTTATTTTTACGCAAATTATATTCTCCTCTCTATTTAGCTTTATTAAAGTTAAATTATAAATAGCGTTATGCTATCCCACTCATAATTTATGACAAAATAGATATTTGGTATGGTTATTTATCTTAAGTTAGTTAAAAAAAAATTAACTATTTATTTAAGTCAATAATTATTTTTTGATAAAGCCTGATTATAAATAATTTGATAATTGTTATAAGAAAAAAATCTCATGAATAAAAGTAGAGTAAAATATAGAATTCGTTTTTTATCGAAACTAACAATAAATGAACTCTTTTGCCACAAATTAGGTTGTAAGACTCTCCTCCAGTCTTGAATGGAATCCATAATTAGAAGGTATTTATCTAATAATATTTTAAAACTACTATTTCCTAATTTTTTTTAATGTTTTTACAAATTGTTGTTGAATATTAGGCTTTGCAAATTTTTCTTCTAATGCTAAAACACTATTTTTATATATGTCATATGCAATTTCATAATTTCCTTTTTGAATTGCAACAATAGAAGGCATAATAACATTTTCATAAATCCATTTATATATTTTATTACTATTTGGCTGCAAATTTATTAAATTAACTATAATAGGCGCAATATCATAGTAATGTTTAATATCTTCTTTTAAAACAAAATTATCTCTAAACCATCTTAATGCCATTAATTCTTGACAACTATCATCAAAAGTTTCTTGCATATGATACATGCAAGCAGTAGTTAAATAACACCCTGAACCAGAACTTTTATCTTGAGTACCGTTATCTAATCATTATCAGTTCTATTCCAATCTTCACTTAAATCTGATTTAACATGAGTGGAATTATGGGGAGCATTTCCATAAGGGCTTCTATCATAGTAATCATATTTATAACCATTCCCATTAGAATAAGGTGTTACATGAAATTCTTTCACCATTTTTGCCAACGTAACATCCTCTATTTGGGTCATATTCCATATCTTTTATTTTATCATAATCAAAATCTGACATATTAATTGATACCCCTTTTCTTTTTATTTTTTTCCCTAAGTTTATTAACATATTCATCGTGAATCTTTTTCTTTATTTTTATATATAATGGAGTAAAATAAGTACCAAGTTCATTAAGTTCATTATATTTTATTTCTAATTCAATTTCAATTTTTTGAAGTTCTTCTAATTTTTCAATAGAAGGCAAAATTATTTCTGTTTTTTTTATTTCATTATATAAATACTCTATCTTTTTGAAATCATTACCAAAATAATTATTCTTTTTTACATTAGTTAAAAATTTTAAAATTTCTTTTAAATCTTCAAGCTCCATAATAACCTCTTAAATTCTTTCTAAAATCAGATTTTAATCATATATAATATAATTATTTTTTATAAAAAAAGTACCAATTTTTTTATTGATACTATATTATTAATATTGGAGCAGATGATGGGAATTATCGCTTAAAATTGAAAATTGAGTTTAAAATTCAAGAAAATTTGGAATACTTTTGAAAACTGTATGCGAGTTTGGTTCCTACGTATAACTAGGAACCCGAGCATATACAGTTTGTAGTGCATTTTGACAATTATATTTTTATGAATTCTAATGATTTAAAATCTACTAATGAGCCTACCGGGAAAGACAACGTCTTTCCTATACTTGATAGTAGGCTCATAGTTACGACAATTTTGGACCAAAAATATAACGCAAAGGTCGTTAAATGTGGAGATTATGTTCAAATTTATATGTATGAAAAATGTAAAAAGAAATCATCTAAAAAAGATACTACTGAACTTGAACTTAGAAAGTTAAAACTTTCTAAATTATTTGAAAATGAAGAAGATATTAAAACTGAACCAAAACTTGTTGATGATATTGAACAACGGAATATAATTAGAAGTAAGTTAGAGTGTCAAAGAATTGCTAAATCTAATATTGATGAATGGAAAACTTTTATTACTTTAACATTTAAAGAAAATATAAAAGATGTATCAAAAGCAAATAAAAGATTTAGATACTTTATTGACAAAGTACAACGTATAAAAAAAGATTTTAAATATATTGCTATCCCCGAGTTTCAAAAACGTGGTGCTACTCATTATCATTTACTTACTAATATCGATATTAATGATACTAATTTAATTTATGAACAAGAAGATAATAAAAAATATAAGCATATTAAATATTGGCTAGACGGTTTTACAAAGGTTGATACTTTAAATGGGGATATAAAAAAGATTATAGGCTATATTTCTAAATATATGACTAAAGATATTGATAATAGACTTTTTAATCGTCATAGATACTTTTATTCAAGAAATTTGAATATGCCTAGTGTAAGTTATATTAATTTTGATTCGCCCAAAGATTTAGAATTTTTCAAAAAAAATATTCAAGATAAAGAACTTATTTATCAAAATGAATATATTAGTCCATTTGACAATAACACAGTTTCTTTTCTTGAATATCTTAAGCACTAGTAAGATTATACCTCAAATCTTGCACAAAGAAAAGATGTTTCCCCTATGCTTGACAGTGTATGGTGTTCGCTTAAGCGAACGCCTAACACTAAGCAAATGTCAATGGAAAAACGGAATATCGCAACAAGCACATACGAAGTATGATCGTGCGAAGTGAGAATATGCCGGCTTTGTAATTGATGTTTGCGTGTGTTTTATAATGGTTTATTACTTCAAAAAAAATTCCATTTTTTTTGGAAGTTATGCCCACACGGCGAGTGTAAAAGGAAATGTCTTTATTTTATTAGAAAGGAGTTTTATTGTGAAAAAGGAAATTGAAGTTGATTTTAATTTATTTCATTTACTTTATGTTTTATTTGATTTAGACAATTATACTTTTGATAGTGATATAATTGAATTATTAAATCAATTACATACTTTAGTTAATAAAAAAATGTTTGATAATTTTCCTTATAATGGTGTTTTAGACAAAAATATTAAAATTATAGTTAATATTTAAAAAAACATTGACATTCACTTATTTAGTTGTTATGATGTGTATGTCATATGTAAATAATACGACTAAATGATTATCACTTACTTACAATAATGAAAGGAGTTGATTTACAATGGCTAATGAAAATAGTAAAAATAATTTAATTAGGGTTAATATTAATATTCCTGCCCCATTATTAGCAAATGTTAAGGATTTTGCTAGTTCTATGGGTTTAAATACTACTAGTGCTATTAATGTTTTGCTTAAACGTGCTTTAGAAGAAACGGAAGTATTAAATAAATTACCCGATATGATGACTGCTATTGCTGAATTGCAAAAAACAGCATTAGAAGAAAAAAGAAATTAATCTATTTTCAAATCTCAAATAGAAAGGAAGTGAAAAAAATAATTGTCTAAAAAACATCTATTTCTTGATGTTTATGATGACTATATTGTTTATGCTAGGCAACATCAAAAAGAGCAAAGTTTCACGACATTGAAATATAAGTTTGATTTGTATGTTTTGCCTTATTTTAAAGATAAATATTTAGAAGATATTACAAGTAAAAACATTTTAGAGTGGAAAGATTATATTTTATCTTTTAATTATTCTAATAATCAAAATAAATCTTTATATTATATTTTAAGTGGTTTTTTTGAATATTGTAAAACATTTTATAATTTTGATAAATCTATTTTTAGCAATGTAGGTTGTTTTAAAACAAAGTATGAAACTAATAAATATGATTTTTACACTTTAAAAGAATTTAAAAGTTTTATTAAATGTGTTGATGATGAAATCTATAAACAATTTTTTAATCTATTATTTTTTACAGGTTTACGTCCTGGCGAAGCAATGGCTCTTCAATTTAAAGACTTGCATAATGGTTATATAAGCATTAATAAAACAATTAGTAGTCATGGCAAACGTAATATTGGTACACCTAAAAGTGTCACTTCTAAACGTGATGTAAAACTAGATAAAGTATTAGAAAAAGATTTATTAAAACTAAAAAGGCTTTATATTCCCTATAATGATGATTTATTTATCTTTGGTGGCACTAAACCTTTATCACCTACTACAATTAACCGACGGAAGAAAAAAGCCTGTGAAAAGGCAAAATTAAGGGAAATTACATTACATCAATTTAGACATAGTCACGCAACACTATTAATTAAAAATGGAATTATGATTAATGAAGTTTCAAGACGTCTTGGTCATAGTAAAACTAGTGTTACACTTGATATATATAGTCATACTGATTTAACACAAGAAAAAAGAGTATTTAAAATACTCAATTCTCTAAGATTTAACTGTTTCACGACATTGAAATATAAGTTTAAATCTATACTAAAACGGTTATTACCATTTTAATACCATTAAAAATTGGAGCGAGTGTCGTAGTTATCTACAACTCATTTCCAATAACGAAAGAATTTATATAATCTTCCGTTGCTAATAATAATATAACACATTTTTAATATTTATTGAATAGCAAATTGACATTTTTATAAAAATTTAGTAACTATTCAGACCTAAGAATATAGAAAAAATAGAAATTTTAAAAAATGAAAGTTGATAACTAGAGAAATTTATAG
>CANQIN010000037.1 GCA_947623995.1 uncultured Bacilli bacterium
AGCATCACTTCAATTCCTTTTTATAAACTTATTTTACTATTAAAAGAGTAATATTTCAAATTAAAATGACTGTTGTTCACCAATTTGTTCTAATAAGGATAAAAAATATATAACTTCTAAAGAATTATCTAATTTATTAGTTTGTAAAACTTTTTTATTAAGAATATATTCATTATCACTTAATATTTGACTTACTTTTTCATTTAATTGCTTTTCAGCTTCACTTTTTAATTCTTCATCAGTATAAGCTATTTCTTTTTTAACAACTTCTTGTTGTTTAACAAAAGAAAATGTTGTATTAAATAAAGTAAACAAAGGATAATTAATTGTTGTATAATCTTTTAATCGACTTCTAAATATAAAATCATTATAATTATTATTCTTTAATTTAAAATTATATCTTACTTTACCAGTTAAAATATTTTCTTCCTTAACAAGAGGTACTTTAATTGTTGCTTTATACCAAACTTCAGCATATACTTTTCCCGTTGCACACACAACATCTTTTACTTCTTCATCTTTCATTAAAGTTCCAGATATTAAAATATCTCCTTTTTTAACATAATCATTAGTTTTAACTAAAGCTTCTCCTTTACTGTAAATCAATTTCTTAACTAAACCATCTTTAATCGCTACAATATTACAAGAATCTTTAACACTTTCTTTTTCTTCAATTTTTCTTTCTTCTACTCTAACAATATAATTCATACCCTTTACTTCAATTTCTAACCATTCTAATTTAGTAGGATATTCATTTAAAATACTTTCTTTAATTTCTTCAATTTCTTTAAAACTTTTTTTCCAAGTATTTTTCTTAATACCTTTCTTTTCTAAAGAGACAGAAAGTAAATCTCTAATTTCTTTATTAGAATGAACTATTTTAACATTAACAATTACGTGAGTAAGTAAAACAAAAATAATAAGACCAACTATTAAAGATACAATAAAAATAAAATACTTTTTAAAATATTTTTTAATTTTTGGTATACCTGTTTCATCTACAACTTTTACTTTACTATAACTTACTTTTTTTAATAATTTTTGATCTTCACTTTTAATTTTAAAATAAAAATATTTTTGATCTTCATTAGAATCATATATAAATAATTTATTTTTATAACACTTTAATAATAAACGATTTTTCTCACTTAATTTAACTTTTAACCATAAATAATTCATGAGATAAACCTCATTTCTAAAACTTTACCACTAACTAAAATTTCATTCTTAGTAAGTTTTAAAACGCGAAAATCAGAACCTTTAACTATTAATTTAAATTTTTCTAATTGTAAACTTATTTCTTCTTCATTTAATACTAAAATATCAATAAATTCATAAACATGAAGATATTTATCATAGATATCTATAAAATATTCTTGGTCCATTAAAAAACTTTTAATATTTTTATATAGATGCATAATACCACCTATCAAAATTATATGTTTATAGTTTTAAATTATATTAATAAAGACATCTGATAAAAACCAGATGTTTAATATTTAAACAAACCCAAATTGGGGACCCGACAATCGCGTCCAGCGGATCCATTAACTCGCGATTTGAAGGTGATACGGATCTTCTATTGTCCCCTCACCGCTTATTATTTTCGTAGAGGGTGTCAGATAACCGACCGGCCACACCCCAAACGCACGGTAAACGTCACCGTAGCTGCCGGCAACCCCGGAAGAACCCACACTGAACGTACCGTAGGAGTTAGAGGAAATCGGCGATAAAGTCCATAAATATCCATTATTTGGCTTCAACCAATCTGTTCCACCGCATTCACTCTTATAATTAATATTTTCATTTATATTATCCCAATAATATAATTCCTTTGCAAAACACGTTTCTCTTCCTATATTTCCGCCGTTTGTTGCATATCCATAATCGCTCGGATAGATTAATCCTATTCCATTATATTTTTCTCCTACATCTGTTTCACTACTCCATTCACTTGGATAGGTATTACTACTTCCTGTAATTGTTCCTCGCTCTCTTTCATAAAACATTTTTACTGTTACATCATCGTATGTGCTACTTCCACCGATATTCCAAATTACTTCTTTATCTATCATTTCTCTTGCTGTCTCATCTAAGCCTTTTGACAAGTCTGTTCCTGTATTAAAATCACAGGTATTTTGTGATGCTATACTTCCATTATCTCCTGTATAACATTCTCCTGTACTACTTTCAAAATAGATTCCATTTAACATATCTTTCAATTTTGATGTTGTCCAATTATTTGTATATTCTGATGGTCTATCCCACGCATAGTTTCCAAATGCTTTTTGTTCTCCTACTCCATCTGTTCTTACTATTTTTACTCTTTTTTCTACATTACTTCCTACTTTGACATTTACTAAGCCTATTATTCGCCATATTTCATTATTAAATTCGACATAGTTATGGACATACGGTGTTTCTGCATCTGTATAATTTACTCCAGCATATCTATATTCTGCTTTATTCCAAACACTATCTAATTCTTCTAAATCATTATGTTCTACTTTATACAAGCCGTTTTTACATGTTGCTATTGGTATTTGCTTTCCTGCTATTTCAACCATTTCTGGTTCCACTACATTTACTGTTTGTTCTACTTCTTCACTTACTGCTCCTAAATTATCTGTTACCCTTAATTTTATGGTATGGTCTCCTTCTATTTGGTTGGTAAACTCTTTTGTTTCACTTCCATCTTGCCATTCTTCTTCATCTATTTGATATTCATATTTTGAAATACTTTTATTTTTATATGGAGTTGCGGTTGCGGTTGCTGTTATGGTATTTTCACATACTGATAAAGCTAATGTACTTGTTGGTGGTATATCATCTTCATTTATATATGTTGATGTCACAGTTATTTTACTTTTAAATTCTTTATTCATTGAATCAGTATTTTCTACTGTTACTTTTTCATGCATCCATATTCGGAGTTCAAAATCCTTTGTTTCATTTGCTTTTAAGTATCCACTCATTAATTTATGGGCTTCATAGGTATTTTCGATTGTTGTATCTGTTGGACTAGTTTCTCCTAATACTTTTTCTATTCCTTCTTGTCCTACTTCATTTAATTTTACTTTTATATAATTGGGACTTAATCTATTTGCCTCTAAAACTGTACTTAGTGATTCTAAATTGATTTGATATGTTGCTATATCACTACATTTATTATGGACACTAAATTTATATGGTTTTAGTTTTTCTCCTTCACTATCTAATATTGGATATGCTTTATCTAAAGTTATATCATCAGATTCACTTTCAATATCCATACTTAAACAGGCTGAATTAACAACATTTTCTCCTGTTTGTTGTTTTGTTAATATCCAATATGCATAAGTTACTCCTACAACCAATAGTAATGTACCGATTATACTTAATGTTATAAATATATATTTCTTTTTCTTATTTTCCATTTCATACCTCTTTCTTATGTTTTGCTTTATTGAATACTTTTATACTATTAATAAAATTATAAAACTAAATGATTATATATAAAAATAAAAAAGAAGTAATTTTACACTTCAATTTACATTATAATCTTCTAGTTTTTTTATAAATTATTTCATTTTCTGCTAATAATTCATTATCATATATTTCTAATGGTTTTAATTCTATATAATCAATAGTTCTTTTATCATTAAAATGAAATTTTAAATGATAAGCTTTTACATGGTAAGAATCATTGATAAAATTAGGAATTAATTGATATCCTTCATTAATATTTAAATAATCAAAATGAAAATGGCCAAAAACATCAAAATAACTTTTATAATTATTTAAATAATAATCATTTAAATATTTTTTAATTAAAGCATTTTCATATTCACCAATATATACTGGTTTTGGTAAAATGATTTTTCTGCCTGTATGATGAAGACCAATATTGTTATTATTTTTTTTAACTTCGCCAAACACAATTGAAGCAGTTGTATATCCTATTGATTTTGCTTTATCACAATTTTGGTCTAAAAAGTTAATTAAATCAATACCTGATTTTAAAGCTCTTTCATCATGATTTCCGCCTAAAACTAAATAATTTAATTCACTTTTATCTAATTCTTTCTTTAATTCAAAAGCTAGTTTTTCCCATTTCTTCATAAATTCATATTTTACTTTATCTAAATCTTCCCATCTAATATCATATATATCACCTAATATACAAGCTAGGGAAATATTATTTTTTATAGCATAGTTATTTAAAGAATACATTAAACTTCTAAAATAATTAGATACATTTCTAATATGTAAATCACCAATCATAATCATATCTAATTCATTTTTAGTTGTTGGATAATATATTGTTTGTTTACTACTTGCTTCTAATGGCATGATTTGATAAAAATTAGGAAAATTAGCTATATTACTTCTTAAATTATATTCATTTAATAATTCATTAAATATTTTATTAAATTGTTGTTCATTTAAATTAATGTCTTTTGCTAATGATAATAATTCTTCTTTAGTTTTTGGTTCTTCTAAATTAATTAATAAATATTTTTTAATTTTTTCTATTTCAGCTAATGATAAAATATTATCTTCACTATAACTAAAAGATTTAGCTTTTAATTTATTTAATTGGTTTTCTTTTTCTTGTAAAACTTTTTTTCTTTCATTTATTTTTTTATCTTTATTTTTATTAGCTTTTTCTAATTCTTTAATTCTCGTTTCTCTTTTATTAATAACTTTTTGTAAATTAGTAATAGTTCTTTTATTTTTTTCTAATTCTTGTTCATAAAAATTTCTTAATTGTTGTTCTTCAATATTCATATTAAAAAAACAACTAATATAACTTTTTAAATTTTCTAATAATAAATGAGTATCTTTTTGACAATCTTTTTTTAATAATTTATTTATTTGTTCATAAATGATATCTTTAGTTTTATTAGTTAAATTATCATTATTAATGGTAATTTTTAAAAGATTTATAAAAGTTAAAAAACTATTATTATCAATTAAATTATCATTCATTAATTCTAAAATTATTAAGGCTAATTCATTATCATTTATTTTTTCTTTAACAAGTAACTTATAAATATACTTAGCATCCAAAACTAAAATATTTTCTAAAATCATTTTTTTTATTCTTAATTTACTACCCATTATCACACCTCATTTAAGTTGTTATTATAAATTAACTATTTATTATTTTCAATAATTTTTGTAGCTTCATTAATTGTTTTTTGAAAATTATTATAATCAGTAGTAATCCAATTAATTGGTAGCTGATGTTTAAAGAATGTATATTGTCTTTTAGCATAATGACGAGAATTTTTTTTAATTAAAGATATACATTCTTCTAATGTTTTAGTTTTATCAAAATAATCATATAATTCTTTATATCCTATTGCCGTTTTTAGAGCTTTTGAATTTATATTTTGCTTATAAAATTCATAAACTTCATCTATTAAATTTGGAAACATTTTATCTACTCTTTCATTTATTTTTTGATATAAAGTTTCTCTATTAGTTTCAAGACCTATCCAAATAATATCATCATATAGAGGTTTTAATTCTTCATTTTCTAAAGAAATATTTTTTTGAATTTTATTATATGCTCTTAAGAGTCTTCGGCGATTATTCTTATCAATATTAGGAAATTTTTCTTTTACTTTTTCATATAATTCTTCATTAGTTAAATCATATTCAATGTCTTTTTCATCTTCATCATTTAAATTATAATTATATAAAGCTGATTTTATATAAAGACCTGAACCTCCTACTAAGATTGGTACTTTACCAGCACTTTTAACCTTTTCAATAGCTTTTCGGCAATCTTTTTGATAATGATAAATCGTATAGTCATCTTTAACATCAACTATATCTAATAAGTGGTGAACAATTCCTTCTTTTTCTTCTTCAGTTACTTTAGCACTTCCAATATTAAGACCTTTATATACTTGAACGGAATCAGCATTAATAATTTCACCATTATATATTTTAGCTAAAGCAATACTAAGTTTGGTCTTGCCAACAGCAGTAGGCCCCACAACACATATAATCATTAATTCATCTTCTTTCTTTAGTTAATTTTAAAGCATTATCATAGGCTCTTTCAAAAGCTCTTCTACTTTTTTATTTAATAAGTATTTTGCTTCTTCATAACTTTTACAACCTACATCTTTAATAAAACATTTTTTACTTTCTAAAGTATTCCGATTATAATGTTCTTCGGTTATTAAATCACCGTCACTATAACGATATAAATGCGTCTTAAGTAAAATAGTATCAAATTCATTATATTCAGTATAATGTCCATATTTTTCTTTTACAATCATTATTTCATTATGGGGATTAATAAATTTAATAGTTAAAAAATTAATATGTTGATAAAAAGAATAGTATTCTTTTAAAAGAGTTAAGGTCGCAAAAGAAACTTCTTTTGCTCTAGCATTAAAAGAAAGTTTCGCAATGGGATAATAACCATCCATAAACTTATACCCAAACTCCTCTTCATCTTCATATTTAACAATTTTTAAACCTTTTTCTTCAATTTTTCTTTCCCAAAATTTTAAATAAGAGTAAATTCTTTCAATAAAAATCAAATTATTTTTATTATCAAAATGACTATCAATTTGCATTTTTTTCATTACTTCATGTAAATATAAATAAGCTTCATTTAAAATTAAGGTATTATCATCTACTTCAAGTCTTTTTTTTCTTTTTAAAAAATTATAATTCATATGTATTCCTCACTTTTATTAAAAAAATTAATGATTAGAAACTCATTAATTCATTTTCTTTTTCTTTTAAATGTTCGTCAACTATTTTATTATATTTATTAATTAATTCTTGAATATCTTCAAGTTCTAATTTTTCTTCATCTTCTGGTAATTCTAATTTTTTTATTTCATTATTAGCATCTTGTCTAATATTTCTTAAAGCAACTTTAGTTTCTTCACAAATATTTTTAGCATCTTTAACATAATCTTTTCTTTTATCTTCCGTAAGTTCTGGAACTGTTAAAATAATAATTTCTCCATTATTAATAGGCGTAATTCCAATATTAGCTTCATTAATAGCTCTTTCAATTTCTTTTAAGGTACTTCTATCAAAAGGTTTAACCATTAATTGTCTTGCTTCAGGAACGGTAATATTTGCTAAACTTTGAATTGGCGTTGGAACATCATAATACATAACATTAATCCCATTTAACATACTAGGATTTGCTCTTCCTGCTCTAATATTTAATAATCTGTTTTCTAAAGCAACTATTGCTTTTTGCATTTTTTCTTCTGTGTTCATAATATACCTTCTTTCTAAATTAATTGTAACACATTTTATTTAATTCTTCATAAAATATTCTAATTCTTCATCTTTAGATATTCCTAAAATAGTTTTAGTAATCATTCCTTTTTCAATTTTAATTATAAAAGGTGTTAAATCAAGATTTTCTTTAACTTCATCATTTAAATTACCTAACTCTTTAACAAGTTCTCTATCTTCATTATATGTATCTCTATCAACATAATAAATTGGTAACTTACTATCTTTCATTAAATCTTCTTTAGTCATTAATTTATCACAAGAAAGACAATTACTTCTTGTAAAAATAATATTAAAACTATCAAAAGCATTTATTTTATTCATTATTTCATCTAAAGTTATTTTATTTATATACGGATTATCATAAATTAATTCTTGTTTTTCAATGCCCCCAAAAGTTGTATTATTAGCATTTGGATCTTCTGGAATAAAATGAAGCATTATTTGATCACCAAAAAAGACTAATACTAATACCAAAACTACTATCACACAATAAATTTTTTCTTCTTTTTTCATGATAAATTTCCTTTATAAACTCTTATCGCATTTCTTAATTCTTCACTTTTTAAATTTCTTTTTTCATTAGTCCAATAATCTTTTATTGTACTTTCCCCATTCATAATTGAAGTTTCATTATCAAAATATAATATTTGACCATCTTTAACAATTAAAAAAGTTGGTGAATAAAGATTTTTAGTATCATCATCTAAAATAGTTGTATAACTTGCTAAATAATTGACAATATTTTCATAATAATAATTATCATTTTTACGGTCATTATAAAAATTATAAAAATATATTTCATTAATATTTTCTTTTATCGCTATTTCATTTAATAAATCAGCATAATAACTAGTCCATGTATTTTCTGGAAATCCCATAAAAATTAAAGCTGAGCCAGTATTTAAAGTTTCTAATATTTCACTATTTTTTTTATATTTAAATATATTATTTTGAGGTACTCCAAACTCTAAAGTAAATTTTTCACTATCAGTCATTTTACTTTCACTTGCATAACTTTTAGTTCCTAAATAAATAAAAGCGCCAATTAAAATAACAAAACTAATTAAATAAAATCCTTTTTGCCATATCGACATTTTAGGCTTATTTGACTTCATATAAAAAACCTCTTTCTAAAATTATTATAACAAAATTTTCTTATTTTTGTATACTACTTTCACCAGTTAAATAATTTATATTAACCCCATCTTCCACATTAAAGATAAAAACATTAAATTCTAGGCTATCATCTTCAATTGATTTAGCTTCGATTTCGACTCCTGTAGCAAGCAAATTAACGCCTTCAAAAATTGGTGTTACTCGATATAAAACATGATTTTTACTTTTTTTAACATAATCCGCGACTTTATTTTCAAACTCTAACATTACTTTAGCATTCATATTTCTCGTACAAGTTATTAAGTTATTAGGATTAGCATTTTCACCAGTTAATTGAAATCCAATTAAATGACATCGATTATATAAATATTTACCATCGACAAAATCATATTTAACGGTATGCCAACCACTTGGTTTAATCATCCCAATACTTTTTCTTTCTTCATCTGGCATGGTATCAAGACCAACTCTAGCTACAGCCACACCACATCTACCTAAAGAATCTAATTCGCTGTAAATTTCAAAAGTTTTAGATGTATCATATTCATCATTAAAATAAGGTTTATTATTATTTATAATTACATAAGGTTCTCCATCATAAGGAGGTATTTCACTAATTTGATAACTTCTAGCTTCCGTTTTAACGGCTATCTCATTTAAAAAGGCAATTACATAATCTTTACTAGTATAAATTAATAAACCAATTATTAAAACTAAAACAACATTAATAATATTAACTTTATTTTTACTTCTTCTCTTTCGCAATATATTTCACCTTCTATATATAGCATACTCTATTTTAAAAAAAAATTAAATATCAAATAAACAATTTTTCAAATGTTTAATTATTGTTCACTTTGCTGAACAATTTTACAAAATTTAAAAAAATGTTCAGCAAAGTGAACATTTTACTTATGACTTTTCTTTCTTTTAACAAACATAAATACTAAAATTAATAATATAATTAAAACCCCATACCAATAATTAATTAAAAATGCCATTAAAGAAAACGTTAACTTTTCATTTAAAATAATATCAATATTATCAATAACTTCATCATTTAAAATTACTCTAATAGTACCTAATTTAGTTCCTACTTTAGTAAAATAGTTTACTTTATCTACTCCTTCATATTGATATAATAAATCTTTTTTATTAAAGTCTTTGGCTAGATATTTATTTAAGCTTTTATTAGCATAGAAAACAACTTCTTTTTCTTTAGAATTGACGGTTTTTAAAGATAATATAAGATCATTATTGCTTATTACTTCATACGTATCATAATGACTAATAAAGTAATCATAAATAGTTTTAGCATCTTTAATGTGTCCTCCATCACCTTCAGCGCCAGTAGTAACTAATAAATAATTAGTATTACCTCCTACAGCAAATGTTGCAAGGCAAAGTCCAGCTTCATCAGTTGTTCCAGTCTTGCCCCCAATTAAGTAATCCATTTCTAAATTATAACTATTTTTATAAGCCATAACTGTACTAAAAAATGATTTATAATTATCACTAGTTGTATATGTCGGATTAGAAAAAATTTCTTTTAAAGTAGGATTTTGTAAGGCATATTTAAACATGGTTGCTACGTCTTTAACTGTTGAATAATGCTCTTCATCATGTAAACCTGTTTCATTTACAAAATGAGTATTTAATAAACCTAATTCTGTAGCTTTATCATTCATTAGGTTTACAAATTCATCACGACTACCAGCAACAAATCTGGTTAATGCTTGGGCAGCATCAGCACCAGATGGTAATAATAAGCCATATAATAAATCTCTTATCGTAACTTCTTCTCCTACATAAAAACCAGCAACCGATGCATCAGCTTCAATTAAACCCGCAAAATCATCATAAGTTAAAGTAACAGTTTCATCTAAATCGCTAATATTTTCAACAGTGACAATTGCTGTCATAATCTTAGTTAAAGACGCAATAAAAGTTTGCTTTTCACTATCTTTTTCGTAAAGAATCGTATCTTCATCTAAATTATATAAAATAGCATTTTTAGAATTAAGATTAAAATCGATTGCTTTTACATTACTTAAAAATCCTAAAAAAGCCAATAAAAAAATAATTATTTTTTTCATTTACATCAAGCCTTTCACAAATATTATTATTTTAGGTAAAAAAATAATTAAACCAATTATAGCTGAGAAAAACGCCGTGACTAAAACAGCACCTGCTGAAATATCTTTAGCTAATTTAGCTAATTCATTAAATTTCGGAGATGCTAAATCAACACATTTTTCAAGAGCTGTATTAAATAATTCACTACTAATAACACTCATAAAGCAAATTAAAATAATTAACCATTCAAAAGGACTAATATTTAAAAGAAGAGCCATTAAAATAACTATTTCCATTATAATAAAATGAATTTTCAAATTTTGTTCGCTTTTAATGGCACTTTTAATTCCTCTTATCGCATATTTAAAACTATTAATTAATTTATTAAACGATATCATATTAAATACTTTCTAGAGCTAAAAGAATCATATTATCTAATGATTGTTCACGATCTTTAATAGACATAAATTGATCACTAAATTTACTATCAACAACCGTTAGAATAACTGATGCTTCTTTTGAAAAACTACTTGCAATATGAAAAAGAGCAAAACTTTCCATTTCTTCAGCAATTATATCAATATCTTCTGGTACTCTTTTTAAAACATGTTCATTATCAGAATAAAAACCAAATTGTTCGGTACACATTACACATCCTTCATGAATAATTAAACCTTTCATCTTAGCATTTTCTAAAATTATTTCATTTAATTTTTTAGATGGGTAAGCCATATGGGTAGGATCGCCATTATAAGAATATGCAAAATTTCCTTCTGTATAACTAGCATTTGCTAATATTAAATCAGGAACATTTAAATATTCTTTTAAACCGCCACAGGTTCCAATCCGAATAATTCTTTCAACCCCAAAAAAGTAAAATAACTCAAAGGCATAGATACTCATTGAGGGCATTCCCATCCCTGAACCCATAACCGTAACGTGTTTTTCTCTATACATTCCTGTATAAACAAACATATTTCTTGCATCACTTACTAACTTATAATCAGTTAAATATTTTTCAGCAATATATTTAGCTCTTAAAGGATCTCCTGGCATAATAACAATTGGGGCTATATCACTTTTATTACAAGCAATATGTGCTGGTTTAATATGTTCCATTACTTTTGGTGCTTTCACCCTAATCAACTCTTTTCTATTCTAAAAATACTATAACAAAAAATAAGAAATTTATAAATCAAATTTCTTATTCATATCGTAAAGTAGTGTCTACTTTATAAAATATATATCACTATTATTACTTTAAAAAACTTAATCCTAAAATAAAACTATATTATTTTCCAGGATAAAATCATCGAATCGCAAAAAATGACATATTGAAAAAAATATGTTATTTTTAATATGAGAAAAGGAATGA
>CANQIN010000038.1 GCA_947623995.1 uncultured Bacilli bacterium
TCTGGAGTTTCTGGTGGCGGTGTTGTTTCTGTACCACAATCATCTGGACTTTCTGCTTTAACATCTAGCGAACCTCCAGTATCATATCTAATAGTTCGTGCTAAAATAAACTGTTGATGATTATCTGGGCTTGCTTCATACTTAACTTTCATCAAGAAACTTCCAGCATCTCTTAAATCATTATGATATACAGTAAAATTAATATTAAATTTACAATTATCCTTTTTTTTATCAATTGCAACAACAATTCTTCGACATCCATTCTTACCATCTTGACTACAGTCTTCTTTTGATTGTATTACACAGTTATTTGTACACTTAACTTCTATTTTTTTCCAATTAATATTATCAGTGTCATGAGCTGTTACCTTAACTGTAGCTAAAACCTTATTTTGACTAGCATCAAATTCATGTTTTTCTATTTTCGCAGTAACATTTGGTTTCCAAATATTTTCATATTTTGCATCTAATGCATCTTTTACTATATTTCTTGCCTTTTCAGCTGCACTTTTAATGGTAGTATCATGACTAAAATATGTTTTTATTATATTATTCATACTATCAATATTTGATATTTTTTTTCCATCAACTACCTGTGGTACAACTGAAATTGCCATATTTTCCGCATCATGATCTCCACCGTCACCAAGTAATTCTCCATAGATACTTGCTATCCACCGAAATGCTAATAAAGGTGTTAAAGTTAACGCTTCATTCGATTTACCACTTGCTTCAAAATATCCTTCTTTCCGCATTGTTTGGTAAGCATATGCCATTGCTATACTATATTTATCTCCTTTTTCAGGAGCATAAGTTCTTACACATTTATGAAGAGTGTTATTATATTGAGCACTTTCTGAAGCTGCAGGTCTTACAGGAGCTATACAAAAACCATATCCTACTATATCACCATTAGATGTTTCCTTAGTAAATACATATCTATTTGTAGAACTTTTTTTAGTGTTAGTAAACATATTATTAGGACAAATTTTATTATAATAAGTAGGATTTTCTGCTACACAATCAGATGCATGAACCGTTCCTACAATTAAAATAAATGTTAACAATGTAAATAAAATTTTTTTCATATACTATTTACTCCCCGCCTATATTTATCATTTCCCTTTTCTTTTTATTCTTAATTATGGTCATAATTATTAAAATTATTAAAATAATAATTATTACAGTTCCACCAATAAATAAATATTTATTAAAATTTGATTTTTCTTCAGTATTTTGTACTTCTTCACTTTCATTAGCATTATTTTCAGCATACTCATTATATGCTTCATCTGGAATTTCAACATCACTAGTAACATATTTTTTACAATAATATGCATCATTATTTTCACATATTAATTCATCCGAATGCAAATTATATTTAGGAGTTACAATTTCTATTTTATTTACTTCAGTACCATAGCATTTTCCAATATTAGAATATATTTTTAAAGTAAAATCTTTAGTCATTGAATTATCTGAAACATTATATGTTAATGAACCATTCTCTAAATCTTCATAATGATATTCTTGTTCAATATTATCAGCTATACTACTAAACACCACAAATACTCTATCTGTAACATTTTCAATATTAACAGTTATAAAATCTTTAAGATAATATGATCCTCCAAATTCTTTTATATCTACTTCATTAGGATTTAGTTCATCATGTATATTGCCATCAAAATCTAAAACTTTTGTTACTATTTTATAATCCATAGTAACACTTGCAGCAGCTGCATTAACTTCAACTTGAGTTTTACTATCACAATTTTCTGCAAATACATTATTCACACCTAATAAACCTATCATTAATATAAAAACAATAATATTTAACCTTTTCATCTTATCTATCCTCCATTTAAATTCTAACAAAATTTTATAATCTTTTCAATATTTTATTAACTTCCAAGTTATTTTTTTTATTAAATAATAAAAAAGACGTTAAATAAATATATTTTATTCAACATCCATTTTTTAATTCAAAAATTATTTATCATAATATCTTTTATTACTTCATTATACATAATACTTGAATTTACCCATTTAGGAATAAATCGTAACAATTTAATAAAATCTTTTACTTTTCCATTAAAATACGGCTCTAATATTTTCTCTATTACTTCATCATTCTTTTCTAATAATTTATTTAAATTATAATTTTTCTCATTATTTTTAGAATGCAAAGTTAAATCACCACTTATAATATTTAAACCTATACAAATTTGATTTAAATAATCCATTATTTTATACGAATGTTTAGCTTTAAAACATTCTTTATCATATTCTAAAATATTTAAAGTTTCATAATAAGGATTAAATGGTAATAATATATTTGCATTTTCTACTTTAAAATTTCTTTTTAAAGTTTTATTAAGTTTTAATAAATAAGGATAATTTTTATTATTTTGATAAAATACTTTAGCAATTCCTGTTTCATAAGGATAATCATTAGAATCTTCATTCATATAAAACATTATTGGATTATAATTTCTAAAACCAGCATCAAATAAAATAAATAAAATTTTACTATTTTT
The DNA here is from genome assembly GCA_947623995.1 of uncultured Bacilli bacterium. Lineage (GTDB taxonomy): Bacteria > Bacillota_I > Bacilli_A > RF39 > UBA660 > Ventrenecus. Next base: position 2,541 of record CANQIN010000038.1, read on the forward strand.
TAAACATGGATAAATAATAAAAGTATGAGCTTCTTTTAATTTTTTATCACCATTAGGAGTTGAAAACCCTTTTGATTTACATGTTACTAAATAGGTTTTACCTAAAATTTTATCTAGCTTTATTTTTAACATTGTAGATAATGATGTACAGCAATTATAACAAATATTATTTTTAAAATTATCATAAGCTTCTTTAATATTATCATTTGTTAATTGCATTAATTCTTCTAAAAATTTAAAATCATTGACTACTGTATTATTAATAATCTCTTTTAAATATTCTTTAGCTTTATTAATTTTTTCTTCATCATAGTTATCTAATTGTTTTAAATCAATTTTTTTCTTTAAAATAAATGTATTATTATCTCGATATATTTTCATAAATTTCACCATATAAAAACCAGTTAATACCGGTTATTTTTTCTTTAAATTTTTATTAATTAAACGAACTTTAACACCCTTAACTGTTGAAAATTTCTTTTTAACACCTTTAGGTAAATTTACTTTATAAGTTTTCAAATCTCACACCTCCAATAACAAAAGAATTATATCATATCAATCATATATTTGCTATAATTATTATGGTGGTTTTTGATGAAAGTTTTTATTATTGGTGGTGGCGCAAGTGGAATGGTAAGTGCTATTAATATTCGCAAGCAAAATAATGATGTTACAATTTTAGAACAAAATGCTAAATTAGGTAAAAAATTATTAGTAACTGGTAATGGTCATTGTAATTATTGGAATGATTATCAAGATTTAGAAAAGTATCATTCTAATAATGTTGAATTATTTAATGAAATTTTTATTAATCAAAAAGATCAAGTATTAAATTTCTTTGATAGTTTAGGAATTGTTCCTAAAATTAAAAATGGTTACTATTATCCTTTTTCTAATCAAGCAACAAGTATTTTAAATGCTTTAATTAATAAAATAGAAAATGAAAATATTAAAGTTAAGTGTAATGAACAAGTTAAAAGGATAAAAAAAGTTGATAATAAATTTATTATCAATACAAATAATAATGTTTATGAATGTGATAAAGTTGTTATATCAACTGGTTCTTTAGCTAGTATTAAAGAAGAATATTTAGGTTATAGATTCGCTAAAGATTTTAATCATCAAATTATTAAGCCAGAACCATCATTAGTTGCCTTAGTTGGTAATGATTCATATTATCATTATTGGGATGGAGTTAGATGTGAAGCCAAAGTTAGTTTAATTTCTAATAATAAATTAATTAAAGAAGAATTTGGGGAAGTTCAGTTTACTAACTATGGAATAAGTGGAATATGTATTTTTAATTTAAGTACTTACTTTAATGAATATTCTAATTTAATACTTAAAATAAATTTTGTTCCTTGGTTTAAAGAAGATAACTTTAAAGAATGGTTAAATAATCAAAATAATAAATTACCAAATTATTCTTTAAAACAAATTTTAGAAGGTTTTTTAAATTATAAAATAGTTAATTTAATTTTTAAACTATTAAAAATTAAAGACAACGCTAAATGGGAAGAAATAAATCAAGATAAATTAGTTACTTATTTAACAAGTTTTTCATTTATCCCAATTAAGACTAAAGAATTTATAAATGCCCAGACAACTAAAGGAGGGATTCCTTTAAATGAAATAGATATTAATACAATGGAATCTAAAATAGTTAAAGGGCTATATTTTACTGGTGAAATATTAGATGTTAATGGGGATTGTGGAGGATATAATTTAGGTTTTGCTTGGATGAGTGCTTTACAAATAAAAATTAAATAATTATTTTTTTAATTTAACTTTAATTCGACAAAGTTCTTACAACTCTTAGTTTATAATAACAACCTTGAAAGAGAGGTGAATTTAAAAATGGATACTACTACCTTAAAAGAATTTTGGCATGGTAAGTATAATAGGCCTTTTAAAGAAATTTTTGGGAATGAAAAATATGAAGATTTATTAAGAGAATTCTTACAAAGAGTTTTAAATAAAAAAATTGAAGAAATTACTTACTTACAAACCGAATTAAAAACTGGTAATTTAGTAGAAAGAGCTAAAACTGTTGATTTACTTGTTAGAACAGAAAAGAAAATTCTGCACGTTGAAATGAATACAAATAATCCAGCCTATTTACATCTTAGAAATGCTTGTTACTTTTTTAACAAAATAAGCTCCCAAACTAAAATTGGCGAAGACTATGATTTAGAATATGAATTCATTCATATTGATTTCACGTATAATATGAAAGACAACAAAAATGTGGTTGAAAAGTATACTATATCAAATGAAGATGGTTCTAAAAATTATTTAGATAACATTGAAATATGGGAATTCAACATGGACATAGCTAACAGTTTCTGGTACAATAAAGATGAAAAAAACATTAATAAATATAAACATTTAATAATGTTTGATTTAGATAAAGATGATCTAAAAACTTTAAGTAATGGAGATGATTTTGTGGCTAAGTATACTGATGAATTAACCAAATTAAATGACAGTGATGAATTTCAAAGTTGGATGACCTATGAAGAAGACCAACAAATGATTTTAAATACCGAAAAAAAGATGTCTTACAATGAAGGCTTAGAAAAAGGTAAACTTGAAATTGCTAAAAGTTTATTACAACAAAAGATTAATATTGATGTCATATCTAAAGCTACTGGTTTAAGTAATGATGAAATTCTAAAATTATAATAAATTTTCATCATTATGAATAATACTTTTTAAAATATTATATTGTTCAATACTTATATTTTCTTTATAAATTTGAAGTGAATTATTATTACTATTATTAAAAATATTATTAATAAAATCATTAACTTTTTGCATATTTGTATCTGAAAATTTAATTTTATATTTATTTGTAATTGGCGGACAAGGAGCTTTAATACATTCTACTTGTTCTTCACTATAAACGATTACTTCTTTATTTTTTTTATAAATATCATAAGTATTAGCATTTTCTTCATATTTCAAATTATAATCATAATTATTTTTTATATCTTTACCAATAAACAAACTTACTCCTATTCCAATTATTATTCCTAAAATAACTATAGCAATAATTGTAACTATCAATTTTTTCTTCATAATACCTCCGAATTAATTTTAAAAACTATTCTATATAGATTTTGATTTTTTTGATAAATTGCTATTTTCTTATTATTAAAACTAACAAAAACAAATTCATCATGACAATCTAATTTTAACATATTACCATTATTAACTTTTTTTAATTGTTCTTCATTAATGTTAATAACTGGATAATTAAAAATCTTATCAACAGTTATTAACATTTTTTCGTTTATATCTTTTAATTTATGACAATCTTCAATCATAAAATTTCCTTGTTTTATTCTTCTTAAATCGATCATTACCCCATAAGTATTTAATTTACTAGCAAGATCATTTATTAAACTTCTAATATATGTTCCTTTACTTACTAAAGCTTTAAAAGTAATTGTATTATCTAAAATGTTAATTATTTCTAACTTTTTAATTAAAACTTCTTTTTTAGGAAGAGTTACTTCAATGTTTTCTCTAGCATATTCATAAAGTCTTTTGCCATTTACTTTAACTGCTGAGTATAAAGGAACTTTTTGAATATATTTTTTAGGAAAATTAGCAAAAACTTTTTTTATTTCTTCGGAACTTATCTTTACTTTTTCTTCTTTCAAAACTTTACCAGTAATATCTAAAGTATCAGTTAAAATGCCTAATTTCATAGTTGCAATATACTCTTTTTCCATACTAGTAAGTAAAGAAGTTAATTTAGTATAATTTCCTAAACACACCACTAAAACCCCAGTTGCAAGTGGATCTAGTGTTCCCGTATGCCCAACTTTTTTAGTATGTAAAATTTTACTTATTTCATTAACAACATCACGACTAGTCATATCTTTTTCTTTATCAACTAATAATATTCCATTCATCTTTTCACATCTTTTCTAAAAAAAACAGTATATTACTGTTTATTTTCTTTTTCATGAATTTCTTTAATCTTACTTTCAATTGTATTACCATAAGCTATTGAATCATCATAAATAAATTTTAATTTAGGCATTAATCTTATATCAACAAGATTAGTTATTTCTCTTCTAATATATGAACTTGCTTCTTCCATTTCTTTTTCAAGTTGTTTAGGTTCTAAATTAGATAGTGAAGTAAAATATACTTTAGCATAAGATAAATCATTTGAAGTATCAACAGCTGTAATAGTAATACTTTTTAATAATTCATCATTTGCTTCATGGGCCACTACTTCACTAACAGCTCTTAATAGTTGTTCATTAATTCTTTTGATTTTAATACTACTCATCTTTTTACTTCCACCATTTCATATATTTCTAATTTATCATTTTCTTTAATATCACTAAAGTTTTCAAAAGTAACGCCACATTCAAAACCTTTTTTAACTTCTTTAACGGTATCTTTTTCCCTTTGAACAGAGGCAATAGTACCATCATAAATAACTATTTCATCACGAATAACTCTAACCTTCGCACCATTTTTTACTAATCCATCAGTTATATAACATCCTGCTATTTTACCAACTTTAGAGAAAGTAAATATTTTTCTAATTTCAGCTGTACCAATAATTTTTTCTTCAAATTCAGGATCTAACATTCCTTTCATAGCTAATTCCATATCTTCAATTACTTTATAAATAATTGTATATAATCTAATTTCAACATTATATTCTTTAGCAATATCTTTCGTAATATTGGAAGGACTAACATTAAAACCAATAATAATGGCATTAGAAGCATTAGCTAAAACAACATCACTTTCCGTAATAGTTCCAATACCACTTCTAATAACTTTAACTCTAACCCCTTCAACATCAATTTTTTCTAAAGCTGATTTAACGGCTTCTTCACTACCTTTAACATCCGTTTTTAAAACAACATTAATTTCTTTTTGACCAGCATTTATTTTAGCAAATAAGTCATCTAAAGAAACAACTTCTTTTTTATTTTGTTTTAATTTAGCATCACTAGCTCTTTTACTGGCAACAGATTTTGCTTCACTTTCGGTTTCAAAGGCCATAAATTTATCACCAGCACTTGGATTTTCCGAAATACCCGTTATTTCTACTGGTGTTGATGGTCCTGCTTCAACAATTGACCTTCCTAAATCATCTTTCATTGTTCTTACTTTACCAAAGAAAGTTCCTACAACAATTGGATCTCCTAATCTTAATGTTCCATTTTGGATTAAAAGTGAGGCAACTCCACCAATATTTTTATCCATTTTACTTTCAATAACGGTTCCAATTGCATATCTATTAGGATTAGCTTTATAACCATTTACTTCACTAATCGTTTGAATAGTTTCTAAAAGAAGATCAATACCTTCCCCTGTATGGGCTGAGATATTAACAAATGGAACATCACCACCCCAAGCTTCAGGAGTTATACCATTACTTGCCATTTCTTCCATAACTCTTTCAATATTAATATTTGGTTTATCAATTTTATTTACAGCAACGATAATTGGCACATTAGCACTTTTGGCATGGTCAATGGCTTCTTTAGTCTGAGGCATTACCCCATCATCTGCAGCAACAATAATAATTACAATATCAGTAATTGATGCTCCTCTTGCTCTCATTTGGGTAAAGGCCGCATGACCTGGAGTATCTATAAAAGTTATTTTTTGATCATTATGAGTTATTTGATAAGCTCCAATAGCTTGAGTAATTCCCCCAAATTCGGTATCAACAACTTTACTATTACGAATATAATCTAAAAGCGTTGTTTTACCATGGTCAACATGACCCATAATTGTTACAACTGCAGGTCGAGGCTCTAAATCACTTTCATTATCAATAATTTCAAATTCTTCAAAATTACTAATATCTTGCGTTTCTTCTCTTTTTAGAGTATATCCATAATCTAAAGCAACAATAGAAGCATTATCAAAATCAATAGTTTGATTTAAATTAACCATTAATCCTAAAGTCATTAATTTCTTTATAATGTCTGTTCCACTAATCTTAAGCAAATTAGCTAAATCCATAACAGTCATACCTTCTTTGTAAGATAAGACATCATCTTCACTTTTATTACTCATTAACTTTTCTTTATGCTTATACATTTCTTTTCTTTTGTTATTATACTCTGCTTTACTGCTTTCCAGTTCACTACGTTTTTTTAATTTTTGTTTCTTTGTTTCAGGATACATTGAATGGACATTAGTACTAGCCACTAAATCTTCTACAACTTCATCAATACTATCTTCATCTTCATAAGATGCTTCACTATCACTACTAATTAAATTAGTTGCAAAATCTAAGTTAATAACATCATCATCAGATAATATTGAATCTGCATTTTTAGCAGGAATTCCTAAAGTTTCACATTTTTTTAATACTTCCGCAACAGAAAAGTTTACACTCATTGCATATTCTTTAACAGTCATCCCAACCATCCTTTCTTTATTTTTCTAACATTTTAAATAATTCTTCATAAATACTTTCTGGTATTTCTACTTCTAAAGTCCTATCTAATATTTTATTTTTCTTAGCTTTTTTTATTACTTCCTCATTTAATTTTATGTAAGCTCCTCTTCCATTAAGTTTACCACTTTCATCAATTACAACTTCTTTTAATGGAGTTCTTACAATTCTAACTAATTCTTTCTTTTCACATTTTTCTTTAGTAACAACACAAGTTCGCATTGGTATTTTTTTTACTTTCATAAGAACCTCCTAACTTAAAAATTTTTCAATTATTTTTCTTTCATTTTCATGATTTAAACTACAAGATGCTGCTTTATCATGTCCACCACCATTAAAATCATGAGCAATACTTTTAACTTCAATATCACTAATACTTCTAAAGGATATTGTTTCATTATCAACAGCTATAAATATTAAGACATCACAACTTTTATTTTCTCTTAACTTATCTGAAAGAATATTACGATAATTATAAAGCCCATAAACAATTCCATAATTTATTTTATCCATTTTTTTATAAATAACTCTTTTTAATAAATTATCTAAATATTTTTGTTCTTCTTCTAATTGTTCCTTAATCCATTTTTCTTCTTCATCAGTATATTTGAAATGACGAGATACAAAATCTAATTTATCAACAAAGTGATTAAGATAACCAATAGTTCCCAATTTATGTAATAAAGTTTCTAAATGATAAGCATCTAAATTATTAACTTCCTTCCATTTCCATGTATCATGTAATTTAGTTAACTCTACAAATTCTTTTAAAGTTTTATCAGGTAATATTAAAGCCCAATGCTTTTTTAAATAATCATAAAATAAACTTGTAGCACATCCATCTAAATTAATATTTACAAAAGAATAATCTTTTTCTTTAGTTTTTTCTAAATTAGATATATGATGGTCAATTACAGTTACTTTACTACTTAATTTTTCATTATTTAATATTTTATCAAGCAAATCTATACTTGGACATAAATCAGTAATAAAGATTTTTTCATAATTTAAATATTCTTCATTAGTTATAAATTTATCTAATTTATAATCTAAATCAGGAACGTTTTTACATAAAGTATAATCTACTTCATCAAAACATTTTTTACCTAAAATTATACATCCTAATCCATCAGGATCAGCTTGATGGGAAAATATTTTTATTGGCATCCAATCACCCCTTTTTTATTCTCGATTACCTTCTTCGTTTATTTGACTTAAACTTTTAACTTCAATATGATATTTAGTTAATTTACTTGCTAATTTAATATTAGAATGTTTTTTACCAATAGCCAGTGATAAATTATCATCACTAACAATTGCCAAAGCTTCTTTTTTCATTGGATCAAGAATATTTACCGTAACATTTTTAGCAGGTGATAAGGCATTAGCAATAAATTTTTCTTTATCTTCACTATATAAGACTAAATCAACTTTTTCACCATTTAATTCTTTTAAGATATTTCCGATTCGACTTCCATTAGCCCCAATACAAGAACCAATCGCGTCAACATGAGGATCAGTAGAATAAACGGCAACTTTACTTCTAACTCCTGGTTCTCTTACAACGGAATATAAAACGATGGTTCCATCAGCAAGTTCAGGAATTTCGGTTTCAAATAGACGTCTTACAAATCCATAATGTTTTCTTGAACATAGAATAAGTGGTCCTTTAGTAGTTTCTTCAACTTTCGTAATATAAACTTTAATTGAAGTTCCCATTTTAACAACCTCACCTGGAATCATTTCGGATTTTGGCAAGATTCCTCTTGATTTACCTAAATCAACATAGTAGTTTTTAGCATCTTCCATAGCAAGTAGGCCAAGCATCATTTCACCGGCTTTATCATGAAATTCTTCCATGATAACAGCTTTTTCAGCTTCTCTTATTTTTTGCGTTAAAACTTGTTTAGCTGCACCTGCTGCAAGACGACCAAAATCTTGAGGCGTAACTTCTTGTTCAATTGTTTCACCTACTTTAATATCTGGAACCATTTCTTTAGCATCTTCTAAAAGTATTTGGGCATCAATATTAATCTCAGGTGGAACTTTAATAGTATTTCCATCTTCTCCTACTTCTTCATGACCTTCATCATAATCATCCACTACAACATAATAAGTATATACTTTAATATCTCCGGTATCAGGATTAATCTTTACTTTAACATTAGTCTTAGAATTAAAATTCTTTTTATAAGCACTTGCTAAAGCATTTTCCATTGCACTTAAAACAACTTCTTTACTAATATGTTTTTCTTCAATAATATGATCTAGTGCTTTAATAAATTCTTTTGCATTCATAATTTAACCTCTTTCCTTACTTAATACATCTAAAATGTATGAATCACTTATTAAATCTAACTCATCTAAAATAGGATTAATTATATTAGTTGCTTCAACAACTGTATCTAAATCTAATCCACTTTCCCTATCTAAGATAATTCTTAAAAAATAATAATTTCCTTCTTTTTCATAAACAATTTCATCAACAACTATTTCTAAAGGTTTTAACTTAGGTTCAATAGCCTTTTTAATTTCTTCTAAAATATTATCCATAACTCACATCCATTCATTAATAAAAGTGGGAATTGCTGCCCACTTAAATCTGTAACTTGATTATAGCACATAAATGCCCATAATTCCAAGAAAAAATTCACTTTTTATCAATTTCTGATTGAGTAGAAATATATGTCACCATATATAGCCCTCTCAGAACTGGACGTGCGCAGTTAACGCATCCAGCTCTTC
>CANQIN010000039.1 GCA_947623995.1 uncultured Bacilli bacterium
CCTTCAGCACGTTTTACATTCTACATCAAAGTATATGTAAATGCAAGCAAAAATTACCAATTTTTTTAAATTTTTTTATTTAATAATAAATTGTTTTAGTTAAATGATGTGGTTTATCTTTAAATTCTTTATTTTTACTTAATAACCATAAAGCATTATCTATTTTAATAGAATTCATATTAATCCCATTTTGTTGTAATTTTTCTTTAATAAGTTCAATTACATATAACATATTAGCTCTAATTTCTATTTCCATTTCACTATCATGTTCAATTTCTTTTTTATTATCAACAAAATAAGCTAAATCTTTTGAATATTCTAAAATACCTAAATGTCTTAAAACTTGTGGTATTTTATAATCAGCACACCCTACCATATTATTAATATTTTTTATCGATTTATTTATATCTTTAACATTTAAACTTAAATCTTCTACTAATAAAATAGCCCTTTTTAAAAAATATACTTCTTTTCCTTTATATATACTTATATCTCTAAAATTACTAAAATTACTTATAATATTATTTAAAAGTTCAATATCACTATTAACTCTTATTAACTTTTTAAAATTAGATATTTTCTTAAATTCCCAGTTAATTGTTTAATAATATCAAATCTTTCTTTAATAAAGGAATTCTAGTTGTGCCTTTAAATATTTCATCTAATTGTCTAATCGTTATTTTTTCTAAATAATCACTATTTAATAAATCATAGCCATTTTCTATAGCTTTAAAAATAGCATAAAACAAACCAATAGACCCTGAATACCATTCTCCTTTATATTCTATTTTCCATTTAATATTAGTATCCCAATAACAAAAATTTAAAGATTCACATAATATTAAATAAAATATCATCTGTTCTTTTGTAAATTTTTCTAAATCTATATGATTACTATTTAACTTCTTATTTTCTTTTAATAAACTAATAACATTATCTATATTATTTTTATTAATATTAACATATTTTGAATTATCAACTACATATTTTATAGAATCTAATATTTTATTTCTAGTAATCATTAAACCTCCAAAAAATCTATCTTTTAAACTCATTTAACCTTAATTCTATCTTATCTAATAAAAACTTTAAATTATTTTCATACCATCTCATATATCTTAATTTAATATTAGTAGGTATTTTCTTTTTAGTTTTTAACTCTACTCTTAAAAAAATCGTCTCTATCTTTGGCATCACCATAATCTTTTCTTTAAAATAATTAATATAATAATCAGCTGAAGTATTTAAAAAATTATCTAAAATATTTTCTTTAGATTTAGGTTCTACTTCTAAAGCATAATTTAATTCTGAATAATTATTAATATCTTGAATACTATAATCATGATTAGGCGCTAGAAAAGGAATATCATCTTCAATAATAACTAAATTACTTAAATTTAAATCACGATTACCAGTTAAAAATTGTAAGATAAAACTATCAATAATATCTTTCATTAATTTTAAAACAATTTCATTATCTTGATATTGATATCTTAAAGCATCCCAAATCATTTCTAAATTATATAAATCTCTTAATTGATAATTATATTCTTTATTATTTTCAATAACATTTTTATAAAAATTATTAATAATTTCTTGTAAAGCTTTTTCTTTTACATGATTTTCATTATAATTTTTAGAAATAACTCCAATATGATTATGAAATAATGCTATATCATATTTAACGGTTTTAATATCAACACATTTAGCAATAATTGATGAAAACATCTCCATATAAGCTTCTTCTAATTCTAAACATTCTTTATAAAAATATTCTTTATCATTAATCATAAACCAACAAGATTTATTCATCCCATATTTTATTTCTTTAGGATTTGGATCTTTAATTATCTCTTCTCTATCTAAATTTATATAACCATCAATATATTTCATATACTCTCCTAACTTAAAAAAGACTTATAAAAGTCTATTTAACATATGGTATTAAAGCCATAAATCTTGCATATTTAATTTGCTGTGCAATATGTCTTTGATGTTTAGCACATGCTCCTGTCATTCTTCTAGGTAAAATTTTACCTTTTTCACTAATATATTTATTAATAATCATGACATCTTTATAATCAACTGTTTTACCAGCACACATTTGACATATTTTTTTTCTTTTTCTTCTAAATTCAGCCATAATAACAGCTCCTTTCTTTAAAATGGTAAATCATCATCAGTTAAAGCAATTTCTTCACCAAAATCTTTAAATGGATCTTCACTAACATCCATAGTAGGCATTTCACTAGGAGATGGCATTTCATTATAGTTTGGCATTGCTTGTTCATAACTACTAGAGTTATCAACATTATTAGCTGTACTACTATTTCTTGAACCTAAGAATGTTACATTATCGGCAACAATATCAGTAGTATATCTTTTCTGACCATCAGCACCATCATAACTTCCTGTTTGAATTCGACCATCAACAGCAACTTGACTACCTTTACTACAATATTTAGCAATATTCTCAGCTTGTCTACGCCAAGCAATACATCCAATAAAATCAGTAATTGGTTGAGCACCTTGTGTTCCCGGTCTAGTTACAGCAACTGTAAATCTTACCATACTAATACCACTACTAGTAGTTCTTAATTCTGGATCCCTTGCTAATCTTCCAATTAAAATAACTTTATTCATATTTTACTCCTCATCTAAACGAATGATTAAATGTCTTAAAACGTTTTCATCAAGACGAATCTTACGATCAAATTCTGCAATAGCTTCTTTACTAGCTTCAACTTGCATAACAAAATAGTAACCATTTAATTCTTTTTTAATAGGATAAGCTAATTTCTTTTCTCCCATCTCTTTGAATTCAATGACTTTACCTTTTTCACTTTCAATCAAAGACTTATAGTTTTTAGAAGTTTTCTTTACATCTTCAGCTTCTATAGTAGCCTTAACAATAAACATTACTTCATACTTTTTCATATCTACACCTCCTTATGGTCTAATGGCTTTTTATCACTAAAAAGCAAGGAGTAATTTCATTACTCGCCATTATTTTAACAAAAGAAATTTAGAAAGTAAACTAATTTCTTAAAAAATATTATGTATTTTTTTTAATTTTATGTTATACTAATTTCGGCAATGCCATAGGGGATTAGTTAAATGGTATAATAGGAGTCTCCAAAACTTTAGTTGGGAGTTCGATTCTCTCATCCCCTGCCATTTAAGAATGAAGTGTAGCAGCGATGCTACTTTTTTTATATCCTGGTTTTATCTTCTTTTTATTTATTTGAATGATAAATTATTAATATATTTTTCCATAAAATCCCAATCAGGAATATAGCCTTTTTTACTATACTTCTTTGTTTTATCTATTATTGGACAATTATCATCATCTCTCTTGATTGGCAATTTTATAATAGTATCAGTTAATCTATCACCAGTCCAGCTTCGTCCAAAAGAATATTTGGGTCTTTCACAACATAATATTGTTTCTAAGAATAATCCTATATTAGGTGTCATAACATCTGGTATATATCCACATGAAGTCTTACCATTCATTCCAATGAAATCATCATCTATATAATTTGCATATCCAGCACTACCTGCCCCTAATTGAACAAAAACTATACAATTACCCTGTGAAATCCAATCTTCAAATCCATCTCTTTTGCACATTTGCATTAATCCATTCTCGTCATGTTTGGCAGCAATGTATGGAATATCATTTCCTTCTTCAAGTTCATTAGTTGTTTTACCCTTTGTTGGTTCTATTTTAAAAATATCCCCTATTGTAAAATACTCCCATTGATTTATTTTTAAATCCATTGAAGTTTTAGATACCACATTATAGTGTTTCATAAATTTCACTGCTTTATCTGAACAACCTTTATTAATTAAAAATGCTAAATAATTATTTACAACTTTACGGAAATCATATGCGTTTAGTTTTTCATATGATGTTTGCATATATGCTTCACTTAACCATTCATCATTATGCGTAACCTTTTTAACAACTGATTTTCCATCAACACTTTGCTTGTTATCAAACAGTTCAATCCATTCTTTTTCTAACATTTTCCACTTTGAAATTCCGTCATTATTAAACTGTTCAACACGACCAAGATTTTTCTTTTTTATAAATCCATCATCTCTGCAGTATCCAAAAAACGTAGAACGAGGTGTTCCGTCAGCCTTATAATGTGGCTGACCAAATGTAAATAACATGCAACATGCATTAACATTGGCTCCAGGATGAAACAAATCCGCTGGTAGTGAAAAAACTGCTTCTAAAGTATTTTCTTTTAATAAAGCTTCTTTTTCAGAAATGATAATTTTACTGCTCCCACCTATGGCACTTGAAAAAGGTAATAAAGAGGCTAATTTAATAATTTTTCTTGGTTTATTATCTTCATCTCTTTTTTTATTTATCTCCGCTAGAATATCTGATAAATAATGTAAAAATACTAATCCTCCTGTTGGATCATCTTTTCCATTAGCCGCCTTTCCCCAATTGACTTTATATTTTTCTGGAATAGCCTTTGGCTTTGAATTATATGGTGGATTCATCAAAATTACATCAGGATCTGCCTCAATAATAAATTCTTTTAAATCAAAACATGAACCTAATTTTATATTACTATTACCATCTGAATGAATTAACATATTTGTAGTTGACAATCCATAAGCTGTTTCTTCAACCTCAATTCCAAAAATATGTTGTTTTTTTATAGTATCCATTCTATTTTTCGCAGTTTCTTCATTTACTCCTCTTCTTGCATCTGATAATTCTTTAACCATTGCTTGAACAAGAAATGAACCACTACCACATGTTGGATCCAATACTTTTGTTTTCCAATTGACATCGGTAATCCGGCACATAAAATCTGTAATATGATCCGGAGTAAATGCCTGATTTTTATCTGCTTTCCCAGTATACTTATTAAATGCAATAAAGAATAAATTCAAAATATCCTGTCCCTCAGAACTATCTTCTTGAATGTAAGCATATATATCCATAAGAATAATATCAAACACTTCAATCCAATCTTTTTTTGATAACTTTTTTACTTTTTGATTATTTAATATATTATTTTGAAGCAATTCTATTTTTCTATTTTTATTATCAGTTCCATCCAATAATTTTTCCAACGTAGTACTGATTTCTGATCTTACTCCATTTATCATAGTTAAATATTTATTAATGATGGTAACAGCCGAATTATTTATTTTAGTTATATTAAATCTTTTAACTAATTCTTTGATATGTAATAATATTGTTCCAACAAACTGACTTCTTATTTTTTCATCTATATCCTTTTTATGTAAAGTTTCATTTAAAGCATATGTATTTTTTAACACTTTTTCTCTGTCATTTGTTTTATTGGTTACAAATAGTTTTTTGTAATACTTCATATTTTCTAAAACTAGTTCATCAAATAAAAGATGTTCATCATCAATTTCTGATTTCCATACCATTATCTTATCATCATTTGTGTTTGCTAATATTGCAATTATTTTATTACTCCTGTTTACCGCTTTTTCTTCTTCTAAATATGTTTTCAACTGTTTTATATCATTCAATGAAAAATCTTGTTTTGTTTCAATTAATATTACTGTTCCAGATTGTTTATCTTCAAATCTTATATCAAGTTCAAAATGCGTATATGAATGTCCCAATAATCTTTCTAAATTTGATTTACTGCCAGCTGCCTTCACATAACTATATTCCCCATTTTCTATATTAGATGTTAGATATTGATTACCAACAGTATTAATAATCTCAATTCTTTTCATTTTTACCTCCTATTTGAAATTAGGCAATATCCCCAATATCAATTTTAAATAATCACATATTTTTTCAACAATTTAACATATCTTCACTGTTCTAATTATAGCATTTTTTCATATAATACACATTAATTTTTATCTATAAGTGTTTAATCATTTGACAGTTTTTTTAACTTTTACATTACAATACTTTACACTTTAAATAAAATATCTATATTAATTAATTAATTAATTAATTATTATTTTTTTACTATGATTATATAAAGGTAGGTTATATAATGAAAAGAAAATTTAATAAAAAAATATTTTTATTTTTAACTTTATTGCTTTAAAAAAACGTCTACGCTAAAACATATGACGTTGAATTAATTACAAATGAAAATCAAATTGATAACGGTTCTTTATATTCTTATATTTTAACCGCTAATTCTAAAGAAGAAGATTATGCTTGGATAAACGGTGTTACTGATATAACCGCTAAAACATTAACTCAAATTCAAAACAATGCTGTAAATATTGAAATCAATGATAATACTATTACCATAGATGATTCATATGCCCAAGCAGCATTATGGTCCTTTGCTATTAGTAAAAATACCGTAAGTTATAATAAAGATTCTTACAATCTAGTAGCTAGTTATCCATTTAACGATGAAAAATTAGACAATATTCAATTAGACTTTACCCCTAAAGATAACAGTACTAATCCAACAGGATTTGTCTATACCATAAATTCTTATCCAATAGAATTAAAATTTAATGAACTAGCTAATACTAAAATTAAGCAAATTGCAGGTGAAACAAACTATTGGGTTCAATTTAGTACTACAACTAAAAACTTTTATGTAAGTGAAACAGAAAATTCTTCAAAATCTTTTAAAATATATAAAGTTATTGAAAAAGAAACTCTATTCAAAAATATACTAATAATCAAAAAGAAACAATTAGATGAAATGACTAAAAAACTATCTTCAGAATTTTTAAATTTAAATTCTAATAATCAGATCGGCATTGTAAAATTTGCTCGTAGTACTATTTATAAAGAAGAATCATTTAATTTAGGTTTATCTAATGATCAAAATAAAATTAATGAATTAATTGATAAAAGTTTAAGTGAAGTTGCTGGCGGGACTAATTATACTGATGCTTTAAATTCTGCTTCTAAAATTTTTAATGATAATTATATTCCTAATCGTGATCAACTTATTATCTTTATTTCTGATGGTGCACCTACAATATATAATAAAACAAAATATAGTTCTTATGGCGATACTGATGATGTAACCCCACAAAACTATGCTAATAATTGGTATGAATATTTATCAAAATATGATTTAATGCTTGCTAATTTATTAAAAGAAAGAGGTATTGAAATTATTTCTATTGGCGTAGGTACTGATCAAGATATGGCAATTAGTTCTGATGGTTCATCTGTTGTAAAACCTGAATGGGTTCAAAATGTCTTAACAAGAATTTCAAGTGGTAAAGCTTATTTTGTTGAAAATGAAGAAAAAATTAATGATATATTTAATGACTTATCATTCTTAACTTTATTTATTAAAAATATGAATGTTACTGATAACATCAAAGATGATTACCATTTAGTAATTGAAGATTTTGAAACTTATAGTCTTTATGTAGAAATTAAATTGGAAAATGGTGATGTTATTGAAAGAATTACTTTTGATGAAAAAGGAACCAAAGCATATAGTTCTTTATTAGGAAATGAAAATATTTTAACAACAAATGATAATGATAAAATACTTAATGCTAAAAATTTTATTTATAATTTTAATACTAAACAAATTACTTAGAAAATAGATCGTTTATCAGAAGAAAACATTATTTTAACTTATTTCATTAAAAAAGAAGGAAATGATTATCTTACTTTGAAGAAGAAACTATTGAAAATCCTCCAACTGGTCAAATTTTACCTTATTTACTTTTATCACTAATATTAATAGTTGGTATAATAAGTATAAAATATTCAGAAAAAAGAAAATTATTTAAAAAAGGCTTGAAATAGCCTTTTTTTATTAGATATATTCTCAGGATTACTACTTTTTTTAATTTCCAATGGATAAATAATAATATTATTCCCAATAATCGGTATAAACTCCTTCTGCACCATAATAATCATCCATTCTAATAACATAAGATAACCAAGCTGTACTAAGTAATTCACTATAAGTATAAGGCTTCATTTCCATTCCATAATTTAATGACTGGGCAACATAAATAATATCATCTTTAAAACCGCCTATTAAAGCAGCATGACCATCAGCTCCAATAAAGTCTCCTACTTTTAAAGTATTACTTTTTAATAATTCCATCGTAAGCGGAATGTGTTCACCTAAATCACTTAATTCACCATCAACACCAGGAGTATCTCCGGCTCCAACATCTTTTGGATCAAATCCCGCATTATATAAAACCCAAGTTACAAAACCACTACAATCAAGACCATTACTAACTTTCACTCCAGGATAAAAACCATAATTTGGATCATCTTCCCAATTTGTTAAAGGACATCCCCAAGTAGCTGGACCATAACGAATCTTACTTTGATCTAAAATATTAAATTTACTACTATTTAAATACAAACCTTTATGATAAAATCTTCCTTCACCATCACAACTAGGACCACCAGTTGTATTATCTAACCTGCCATTTTCCCAAAAATAATCAATTCGATAAGGAAATTCTAAAGTCAGAAAACGAGCAGCCGCAACAACAGCACCACGAGTCTTATATCCAGCCGAATTTATACGATATTCTAAAAATTCATCAATAATTTTATTATCTTCATCACTATATATATTACATGGCAAAAATTCTTTATCTTTAGTTAAACCAGGTTTACCAATCAAATTAGTCGATACTACAACAATATCTTTAGTAACATTACCAACTACAACATGAACATTAGTAGTTCCATTACCAACAGCTTGAATATGATTACCATCAGTTTTAACAATATTTTCATCATCACTTACTAAACTAATTGTAGTATCAGGTTCACCAAACTTATCAACTGTAACATCAATCTCTTTATCTTCCCCAATAATCATATATATCTTATCTTCTAAAAGTTCAAAATCTAATACCCTATCTTGTTTAGGATCTAAATTAATCGTAATTTCATTCCATTTAGTTTGAACTTTAACCAAAACCTCTTCATTAGGTATTTCAATAAGACATTCATGATTACTTAAATTATATTCTTTGCCATTAACAATACAACTACCACTAACATTATTAGAAAAAGTAAGGGTTGCTTTAATTTTCTTATCAATTAGTTCATAAGAAACATTCTTAAAATTAAGCGGTTTTAGCCATAAAAAATAATACATAGCTATACCCATCATAATTAAACAAACTATTAAAATAACAGCACACACTTTCTTTTTCATATATCCCACTTCAATTATAGAATAGCACATTTTTTATTAAAAGAAAATAGCATTTCTTCATCATAAATACTATAATATTTGTAAGTTAAAAATGCCAGCAGAAATTCCAGAAGATATTTTAAATAATATAGCTTCCATTGATGTTTTTGAATATCAAGAAGGGACAATTAATAATGATTTTATTGTTTTTAGTATTTATGTAGGCGAAAAAAGTACTTTAAATGAACTAATAACAAGTAATAAAAAAATCTTAATTCGAATTAAAGACAATAAAATTATCGTTATGAATGAATTAGGAGATAATGATATTGTCGTTCATAATAAAGATGAATTACAAAAAATTATTAAAATAATATCTATTGAACATCAATTCTATAAAAAGAGTTAGAACTTTAAATAATTAATTACAATATTTTTTTAAAGTAGTAATTTTTTTTACTATAATCTTTTGATAAAGAAATAAATTTTTCATTTAAAGAAGCATTTTCACCAATATCATATTTTGACTTAATATCTTCTCTTTCTAAACTTTTAAGCAAGTTATCTATAACATAATTATAATAATTAACATTTTTATCAACAATATTATTTAAATTATTTAATTTATAACTACTATTTGAATAAGAATAAGACCGATAATCATTATTATAAACAAATGCTAAACCTTTAAAATTATTATTTTTATAAATTGGAAAAATATTATTAATCATTTTATTAAATAAAACAATTTCTGGAATAGTTATTATAATTTCCTTAATTTGCTTTTCATTTATATTTAATTTATAAAGAAATTCTTTAATATCCAATAACGATTCTTTATTAAAATCAATAGTATTATTATTAACTAAATCTTTATAAAAAGCATCTTTTAAAATATCTTTAATTATTTTTTTTATTAAATTAGCATATTCTTCACTACTAAATTTAAAAACTAATTTAAAATTATCATATAATTCTTTTAAATTTTGATTTACATAATTAACAAATTCATTATTTTCCATAACTTTTCTCCTTTATCTTTATTGTCTTTTTTATTTCTTCTATATTAATTTTAATTGTTTCCAATACTACTAATTTTATTTCACTAGGAATTGCAACTTTAATTTTACTTTCAATATTATTAAATATTTTATTAATATTTTCTTCAGTTAAAATATTAATCATTTTTAATAGTTCTTCATTAATTTCTCTTGAAGATTCTTTAACAAATTCATTTATCATCACAATATTATTATTTTTTAAACTAACATCTTCCGGTTCAACTTTTAAAGAAGATCTTTCATGATTAATTGATGCCTTTAATCTTTTTTCAATATTTTCTTTCTTCTTAATATGTACATTGCTATCTTTTAAATTTTTAATATAAGCCACTATAGTATTAAAAGCCTTACTTCGATTTAAATTACAAATATTAGAATTATCATAAATAGGTGATAAAGAAATATACTTAGATTGTTCATTAACAATTAACCCCCAATTATCACTATGGCGATCTCCTTGGCTAGTTATTATATCATAAAGAAATAAATTTACTAGTTTTTTTATAATAAGATTAGAATTTTCATGATTATAATTATTTAATTTACAATAAATATCAATAACAGACCATAAATCAAATAAATTATTAGCTTTAATTATTCCATTAGATAATCCTGTAAAATCATCATCATACATTTCATTTAAGTCTTTTATTATTACTTCAAATTCATTTAAATAATAATTAACTAAATTATCATCAAAATTGTCAATATCTTTAATATTAATTTGTTCTAAAATATTAGAACGAATTAAAGAATTATTATATAAATTCATTAGTTTTTTTAAAACATTTTTATGATTTTGCTTAGAGGATGTTATTTCATAATATTTTTGACAAATAGTTTTAATGGGACATATATATTTTTGATATACTTCATTAATAATTTCTGTTCCTGATATTAATTCATATCCACTATCTTCATTTACAAAATTCTTAGTTATTACACCTTTTTTACCATTATATATTGCCAAATCATAAGAAGCACAAGAAATATTTAGAAAATTAGCTAATTCACTAGCAATTAATTCAGCATAATCTTCAAATGAATTAGTATATATTTCTTTAAATAAATATTCATAATTATTAAACCAAAATTTATTTCTTGCCCCAATAGTTTCTTCTTCATCAACAACAATTAAATTAGTTTTAATACCATTATTAATATCTATTCGCCCATTAAATCTTAATTGTTCAAAATCCATATTTAACTCCTCTATTATAATTAAATTATAACATGTATGCTTTAAGATGAATGAAAAAAATGTTATATTTATAGACAATTAATTATAATTTTAGTAAAATTATAACTAGAATAGAGGTTAAGGTTGAAAATAAAAATTAAATTTTAAGACACGCCAAAAATCGTCAATGAAGACGTTAAAATAAGCAAACAATTGT
>CANQIN010000040.1 GCA_947623995.1 uncultured Bacilli bacterium
TACAAGTAATGGTGAATATTTTGATGATTATTTAAATGATAGCAACTAAAATTTAATTGTAACTTTTAGAAAGTTTTTATAAACATTATAGTAATGATAGTTAATATCTTTCTATTTAAAATATTTAAGTAAAATAAAGAATACTAACTTCAATGTGTTAAGTATTCTTTTTATATAAGTTACATTGATATTTTCACAAAATTTTTAAAAATCATGATATAATACTAAAAAATAGTTGAGATGATAAAAAAGTTTTTATGGGAGGAAAAATGGAAGTACAAAAGCTAGAAATTAAAAATTTAACTAAAGATTTTCAAATGAAAAGTGAAAAAATTATTGCTTTAAAAGATGTTAGTTATACTTTTTATCCAAATAAGTTATACGTTATTATGGGTCATTCAGGAAGTGGTAAATCAACGTTATTAAATATTTTAGGAACTCTTAATAACCAAACAAGTGGCAATTATTTTATTAATAATCAAGATGTATCAACTTTTAAAGAAGAAGATTTATGTCAACTTAGAATGTCTTGTTTTGGTTTCATATTTCAAGATTACTGTTTAGATCCAAATTTAAAATCTTTTGAAAATGTAATTTTGCCTATGTATATTAATAAAGAAATAAAGAAAGAAGAATATGAAAAACGAGCATTACAATTATTAGAATATGTCAATTTAAATAATCGTAACGAACATTACCCTAAAGAATTATCTGGTGGGGAACAACAAAGAGTTGCGATTGCAAGATCTTTAGCTAATAATCCAAGCGTTATTTTAGCTGATGAACCAACAGGAAATTTAGATGAATCAAATGAAGAAATAATTTTTAAAATTTTAAGAAAACTTGCTGATGAGGGAAAATGTGTTATCGTTGTTAGTCATAATCAAAGTATTTTAAAATATGCTGATACAGTTTTATATATGAAAGATGGTCAATTAGGTGATAGCCATGAATAATATGTATAAGACATCTTTAAAACATTTAAAGACAAAAGAAAATATAATATTTTTAATAATCACTGTTTTAATATTTTTAGCTTTATATATTCTTTTAACTATAGCTTATTTTGTGATTGATTATCAAAGAGATTTACAAAAATATAGTGTTGATTCCCGAAGTTTAATTGTTTATAATGACAATAAAAGTGAACAACAATTAGATGAAATTAATAATATTTCACACGTTATAGCAAATGTAAGTGATAAATATTATAATCCATTTTATACAACTTTAGAAGAATTTACTACTGGTGATGAGCAAGGTTATGGGTCAATTAAAGCTATGCTTACTAAAGATGACGTAAAAATAATAAAAGGAAGAAATGTTTTGAATGATTATGAAGTAGTTGTTCCTGTTAGATTCTATCCTCACGATGAATTTAGTGTTGAAAAAAAGGACTATAAAAAAAATATTTTAAATGGTAATGATTTAATTGGTTCAGAAATTAAAGTTAGAGCAAATATAATAACTGCCCATACTGCCCGTATTAATCATCGTGATCCAGATTATGAAGAAAAAATGGAAGAAATCATAAATCAAAATCCAATTATTACTTTTAAAATTGTTGGAACTTATGATTCAAAAGATAATTTAGTGGAAATGAATACTTTTTATGGCACAATGGGTGCAATAGATTTATTAAAAAGTGATATAAGTGGTGGAGGATACGCAGTTTATGAAGATGGTACTGAAGAATATACTGATAATTATTACGAAGATCGTTTAGTAAGAGTAGATGAATATAAAAATTATGAATACGTTAAAAATGAATTATCAAAAATGGGTTATTCCTTTAGTGAAATTTTTGAAATAGATAAAACTATAGATTTATTCTTCTATATTCCTCTTGCTATTTCAGTTGTTTTGATAATTATAATTTTTGCTTTAATTTATAATTTTATCTTAAAAAAATATCGTATTCGTCATATAAATATTGGACTATTAAAAGCTATTGGATATTCAAACAAACAAATTAATAAAATTGAGTTAGTTGAAAATTTAATAATTACAATTATAAGTGTCGTCTTATCTTTTATTATATATTTAATTGTTTATTTTATAGTAACTAATTATTTCTTAGGTAGATTTGATTATTATAGTGTTATTTTAGAAATTCCATATCTATACAATTTAATTTTAGTTTTAATTGCTTTACTGTATATTATATTTATCAATAATAAAATCGGTAAAAAGTTTTTGAAATATCCAATAAGTGAATTATTAAAGGAAGATTAAAATGTTAGTATATATAAGTTTTATTAGAAAAAAAATTACTAAAATATATTTTTTGATTTATACATTGTTATTAATAGCTTTATTTGTTTTATTATTTGCTAGTAAAAATTTTGAAAAGTTAGAAAATAATACTTATGAAGGTTCTTTCATTGAATTAAAAAGTGATAATCTTAATGAATTAAAAAAAATCAATAATATTAAAGATTATTTTTTAGCTTTAAAATTAAAAGACGGTTTTGAAGAAATATATTTAATTGGCAATAATGAATTAACAGAAAATGAAATTATTTTACCAAACCATTTTCAAAATTCACTATCTAAGGAAGAACCAGTAGAACTAGAGCTAAATAAAACTTATGAATTTAATATTAAAAACTTTGATAGTAATAAAAATAATTTTTCATTCATAAACGTAGCAAGACAAATAATTGAAGATAATAAATCTTTTTCCCATAGTTATATTATTATTTTAAATAATTGGTTAAAGAAAGATAAAACAATAAAAAAATTAGAAGATAAATATGGAATAGATAATGTTGTATTTCAAAGTCATTCTAGTAGTGAAAATTATGAAACATATATAAATATTGTAAAAGTATTAATATTAGTTTTGTTATTTATTTTTATAATTATTCTTTTAACTACTTGTTTTAATATAGTACAAGATGAACATAAAAAGAATGATTTATACTATAAATTGGGATATAGTAAAAAGAAAATTTTGAAATTCAATTTAATAAAAATAATTATTTTAATAATATTATCCTTTATCATTGCCTTAATATTTTCATCAATAATTGTTTATATTTTAAAAATGTTAAATTTATTTGTGTAAAATGTTAAAATAATTATATAGATATAAAATGTGTCTTTTAATAAAGCAAAAATGGAGGGAGATAAAATTATGGATCAAGAAAAAATTGGAAAATTTATTGCGACTCTTCGTAAAGAGAAAAATTTAACACAAGAACAACTTGCTGAAAAATTAAGAATAACTAAAAATACTGTAAGTAAATGGGAACGAGGTTTAGGACTTATAGATATGTCTTTGTTAAAACCATTAAGTAAAATATTTGAAGTATCAATAATAGAAATTTTAAATGGAGAACGTATTAATAAAGATAATGTTGCAATAAAAAGTGAAGAAATACTGCTTAAAACTATTGATTACTCTAAAAAGAAACAAAAAAAAGTACAACTTGCAAC
Source organism: uncultured Bacilli bacterium (assembly GCA_947623995.1). Taxonomy (GTDB): domain Bacteria; phylum Bacillota_I; class Bacilli_A; order RF39; family UBA660; genus Ventrenecus. Next base: position 3,442 of record CANQIN010000040.1, read on the forward strand.
ACTTATATTAGGAATAATAATATGTTTATTATTGTGTGCTTTGGAAACAATACTGTATGTCAATAATGTAGATGAAAAAACAGCTTATTTAATTTTTGGAATATTTTTCTTATTTGGAATTTGTGTAGAAATTTTTTTATGGATTAAATCAAAATAATTGTTACTTTTAAAGTCTATGTTTTTAATTTATTAAATTATTTTAAAACAACAAAAATTGTGATAATTAGCAAAAGAGGTGCTATTAAATAATTAACTTTTAATTATTTAATAGCACTTTTTTATATAAAACAATGTCTAATTTTAGTTTTTTTTCTTTTTAAAATAAACCTTTATCAAATGTTGGATATTTTGATTTATCAAGTTTTTCTAAATTTGGTCTTATCATAGGAATTAATTCTTTTAGTCTTTCTAATATTTCATCATTTGATATATCTTTCTTTTCTATTTTAGCTAATTCTATTTTATCAATTAAATCGGCAATTGCTCCTTTAATTGCAAAATCTATTTTTCTTCTATTTTCTAATTCTTCTAAAACATCAAAATAGAATTGTTCATAGCTTTGAATTTGATTTTGATAATCAGCTGAAGTTCTTTTATTAATTAAATTTTTACCCCAATTAATATCAATCTCGTTATATCCTGCAAGTTTCATTAAATCAACCATACTTAGATTTAATGTTTCAGCAATACCTTTTAAATATAATATATTTGGTTTAAGTCTTTTGCCAGCTTCAATACGTGAAACTTCTGCACAGTCCATATTAGCTTGCCTAGCTAATTGCCTTTGAGATATGCCTAATTTTTCCCTAGATTCTTTAATTATTTTGCCTAAATCAGTTGTATGTTTATTTAACATTTTTACACCTCTTATTCATTTGATGAGATAAGCATAACATATTTTGATGTAAAAATCAACGTTATTGTTGACAAACTCAAACTTGAGTGATAGACTAAAAACAAATTTGATGTAAAGCTCATCAAAAAGAAGAAAGGGGGAAGTTATATTAATGAAGTTAAAAGTCAACAATGAATTGCAAAAAATTTGGAAAGATAAAAGAATTCCAAAAGAAACAAAGTTAATATATTCATATATTTGTGCTAAAGGTTTAGATAAAATCATTATAGATATAAATGTAGGAGAAATCCAAAAAGTAATTAACATAAAGAATAAAGGATTGAGAAAAAATCTTAAAATATTAGAAGAATTAAAATATCTAATATATAAAGAATATGATGTTGGAATGTATACAATATCAATTAACTAGAATGCTTTATAAACACTAGTTAAAAAAGGCTCGGTAAGATGTTAAGGCTTATATCAGAACCTATCTTATAATAGTAAGATAAATACGAGTTAAAACAATAACATTTAAAAAATTAAATGTTAGGTAATTTTAAGGGAATTTAATTCCTTAATGAGATAGTTTTGTCTTTTTTTGATAGTAACTTGTAGTAAGTACGAGTTTTTTTATTTGAAAAGGGGGAATGTAAGATGAAAATATTAACAAAAAATGAAATAGAAAATAATCACGTTGATACTATTGAACAGTTTAAAATTTTAACTTACATAAAGAAAAATATAAATGTAAATAATTTTAATATATTTTTAATTAATAAAAATTTGATAAAAATAACTGATAAAGAAAATGATTTTTTATATTTTAGTTATGATAATGTTAGAAAAAAAGTAGTTTATTTTGATAAATTTAGTAAAGATAGTGAAATGGTTTTATAAAAGGGGGTTTTGCTTATGAAGAAAAATGATAAGGAAGTGGTTAAGTACAACTTTAATTTTACTAATAAATATAAGAATGAAAATAAATCAAAAGAAGAAATAGAAATAATATTTAATAAAAAATTACTAAATATGATATATAATTTAGAAAAAAAATCATATTATAGCTGTAACTCTATGGAAAAGATGGTATAATGGTACTGGTTGAAAAAGCAAGTTATTTTAACGATTCATTTAGAAAGGGAATGAATCAATGATAAAGAAAATAACTAAAAAACTATGTCGATCATTAAGGAGGGTTGCACTTTATTTAAGATTATCAAAAGAAGATTTAGAAAAGAATCCTGAGGAAAGTTCAGAAAGTATTAAAAATCAAGAATTGATGTTAAGAAAATATGCAGAAGAAAACGGTTGGGAAGTCGTTGGAGTTTATGAAGATGAAGATTATTCTGGTTCTGATAGGGATAGACCGAACTTTAATAAAATGATAAGTGAATGTGAAAAAGGAAATATAGACATTGTATTAGTAAAAACTCAAGCAAGATTTGCAAGAGATATTGAATTAGTAGATAAATACATTCACAATAAATTTAAAGAATGGGGAGTTAGATTTGTAGCTTGTGTTGATAGAATCGATAGTACCAAAAAAGAAACTAAAAAAGCAAGTCAAATAACAGCTATGACAGATGAATGGTATTTAGAAGATACATCAGAAAATATTAAAGCTACATTAAGAAATAAAAAAGAAAAAGGGTTGTTTACAAGTTCCCAAGCTCCTTATGGCTATTTAAAAGACCCAGATGATAAAAACCATTTAATTATAGACCCAGTAGCGTCAGAAAATGTTAAAAAAATATTTGAATTGTATAAAATGGGCTGGGGATATGTAAAAATTTTGAATTATTTAAATTCAGAAAATATATTATGTCCTTATGATTACAAAAGATTAAATGGAATTAAAATAGGAAATTCTTCTTGTGAAAATAGAAAAAGAAAAAATATTCAAAATATGGGAAACTATATAATATTTAACACAATAGAAAATCTTATTAATGAAAAGTATGAAAATATAATAACATTAGGAACACTTGTTGAAGAATTAGGAAGTCCAATAAAGAAAAATGTAAAAATGAAAGTACGTAAAATAGATAAAAATATGCAATTATTTTATTCTACTTCAGATGATAAAAATATTAAAATTGAGGACTTAACTAATGAAAACAAGTATCATAAACTTAATGAAAATGATTATATTCCAAACGAATCAAAGTATGTTATTTGTTTAATAAATGAATTAAAACGTTATGGGAAAGTATCTTATGAATTAGAGGTTGAAGTACCTTCAAATAACAATAATGCAAAATTAAATTACTTAACAGAAGTTCTTAAAGAAAATAATATTTTTTCAACTGTCACTTATGAAAAAAAGCCAAGTTGGAGTATGTATACAATAAGGGAAATGCTAAGAAATGAAACATATATAGGAAATACAGTACAAGGAAAATATGAAAAGATTTCTTATAAGATAAAAAAATCAAGACATAAACCACATGAAGAGTGGATTGTTGTTGAAAATATGCACGATCCTATTATAGATAAAGATACATGGTATAGTGTTCAAAGTAGAATGAATAATCAACCAACTTGTCAATTTGCTACTGGAACATTAAATCCATTTAGTAAGAAAGTTTATTGCAAATACTGTGGTAAAGCATTTTCTAAAACAAAAAGTAAACAACATGAATACTTAGTATGTTCTGACAAGCAACAACAATGGCGTAATTGTGACAACAGAAGTTTAATAAGACTTGATTTATTAGAAAAAGATATTATAAAACAAATAAATGAAAATATTGAAAAATATAAAAATGGTAATCTATTAAAACAATTAAACCAAGAAATGATTGATAACAAATATTTTAATGAAAAAAATGAAACATTAAAGAAAGAGTTACAAAAAATAGAAAATGAAATAAATAAGAAAGATAAGTTTTTTCAACATCTTTACGAAGATAAAATAAATGAAACAATTACTACAGAGCAGTATTTTTTATTGGTAAAACAATATGAAGAAGATAAAAATAATCTTATTGAACGTAGTAAAAAAATTACTAATGAAATAAAGATGATTGCTGTTAAACAAGAACAAATGATAAATTCAAAAAATTTATTTGAAAAATACAATAAAGTAACTGAATTATCTTCTGAAATAATATCCGAATGGATAGACAAAATAATTGTAGGAAAAAAAGATAAAGATACTGGTTTGAGGAATATAGAAATTCAATGGAATTTTTAGCCTGTGGGTTTATAGGTGATAAGCAAGTGATTATGGATATGCAGTAGGAGGAAATGTAAGAGAGACATGTTTAGGAGAAAGTATGTATAGCTATGATGGAGGAAGTTGTAACACAAATGATTGGTTAAAGCCAAGTGGTTACACGTGGACAATGACACCATCGCCGAATTCTTCTTATGCTTCCTCTGTGTTCACTGTGTATTCGTCTGGCTATGTCCGCAACCGCTATGCGACCGGTGCGCTCGGGGTTCAGCCAGTCGTATATCTATCATCGTCAGTAAAAATAATAGACGGTAATGGAGAAAAAGGGACGCCATTTATAGCTCAATAGTTATGTTAACTTAACTGTGTTTTAAAGCATAGTTAAGTTTTTTTCTATTTGCATTTTAATAGGCTTTATGTTATATTTTTGGGCAGATGAGGTTTTGTATGAAAATTAAAGTTTGTTTAATAAAAGGTGAAGATAAAGCATTAGAAAGTATAGTTTTAGGTAATGTTCTAGATAATATCATAAGTTTTAAAATAGAAGATATGTTAAATACTATTGATATTAATAAAGAATTATTTATTAGAGAAAATGATGAATATAAGTTTTTTCTTGATTTTTTAAATAATTCATGTATACTTACATTGAAAAAAGAAAATTATAATTTAGATATTAATGTTGATAAGTGTAGTTTTGAAGTATTTAATAATAAAATAATTATTGATTATTATATAGAAACTGATGAATGTAATAATCATCTTATAATAGAATGGAATGATTAATATGCTTAAAGAATTACTTGTTAAAGTATTAAAAGAATTAGAGTATCCTAGTGATGAAGTAGAAGTTATTAAATCTAATCGTCCTGATTTATGTGATTATCAATATGATGGAGCTTTTAAATTAGCAAAAGTATTACATAAAAGTCCTTTTGAAATAGGTAATAATATTGTTAATAAATATAAAGAAATTAATGATAATAGTATTGTATCTGATATAGAATGTGTTAATGGTTTTGTTAATTTTAAGTTAAGTTCTTTATATGTTAATAAAATGTTAAATAAGATGATTGATAGTGAAACTTATAATATTAGTCTTCCTCCTAAAGAAAAGATTGTAATAGATTATGGAGGAGCTAATGTTGCTAAACCTTTACATGTTGGACATTTAAGACCAGCTATTGTTGGTGAAAGTATTAAAAGAATATTAAAGTTTATGAATCAAGATGTTATAAGTGATGTTCATTTAGGTGATTATGGTTTACAAATTGGTGAAGTTATATATGGACTTAAAAAAGAGGGTATTGATTGCAAAGATATTAATATTAATTTATTAGAACGAATTTATCCAGAGATGAGTGCTTTGTGTAAAGAAGATGAATCTGTTAAAAATGAATGTGCAAATATTACTAAAGAATTACAAGATGGGAATGTTGAGTATCAAGAATATTTTAAGAAGATTTTAGAAGTTAGTAAAAAAGATATTAAAAATAATTATGATTATTTAGATGTTTCTTTTGATTTATGGTATGGAGAATCTGATGCTTATAAATATATTCCAGAATTAACTAATCTTTTAAATAAACAAAATTTATTAACTTTAAGTGAAGGAGCTTTAGTTGTTGATGTATCAAAAGAAGATGATAAAAATCTTATTCCACCTTTTATTTATCAAAAAAGTAATAAAGCATATTTATATGGAACTACTGATTTAGCTACCATCTTAGAGAGGCAACAAGATTTTTCGCCTGATAAAATTATTTATATAACAGACGCAAGACAATCAATGCATTTTACCCAAGTTTTTAGAGTTAGTAAAATGTTAAATGCAACTAAAAATATTTATTTAGAATTCTTAGGATTAGGAACTATTAATGGTAGTGATGGTAAACCTTATAAAACTAGAGCTGGTAATACTCCTAAACTTAAAGATTTATTTAGCGAAACTAAAGAAATCTTTAAAAATAAAAGAGTAGAAAACGAAAATATAAATGAGAGTGATTTAGATATTATAGCTAATTCTATTATTAAATTTGCTGACTTACAAAATAATCTTCATAAAGAATACATCTTTGATATACAAAAATTTTCCGATGTAGTAGGAAAAACTGGACCATATATCTTATATACCTATTTAAGAACTAATAAAATTATCCAAAATAATTCCATAAGTATAGACAAGTTAAATGAAACAATATATAATAATCAAGATCGGGAATTAAGAATTAAATTATTAGAGCTTAATTCAATAATGAATTATGCTTTTGAAAGCCGATTACCTTCTATAATTGCAAATTATTTATATGAAATATGTGTATTATTAAATACTTTTTATGAAAAAAATCATATTAATAATTTAGAAGATATAGAAAATAAAGAAAATTGGATATTACTATTAAACTTAACAACTAAAATAATTAAAACATTATTAGATTTATTAGTAATAGAAATTCCAAGTAAAATGTAAGGAGAATGATTATGAAAAAATTAAAAGAATATACTAAAGAAGAATTAGAAACTTTAAATTATGATGATATTGCTTATTTAATTTTAGAAGAAAAGAAAAAGAAAATGAAAATAAGTGATTTATTTAATAAAGTATGTGAAGTATTAGAATTAGATGAAGGAGCTTATGCTGATTATATTGCTGATTTTTTTGAATTATTAACTACTGATAAAAGATTTATTCAATTGAATGATGGATATTGGGATTTAAGAAGTAAACATAGTGAAAAAATTGTAATTGAAGATGAAGATGAAGAATATGAAGAAATAATTGAAGATAATGATGAAGAAGTAGAAGAAGATGAAGATGATTATTATGATGAAGATAATGATGACGATGATAATGATGATGATTTAAAAGATTTAGTAGTTATTGATGATGAAGATGAAGAAAATTAATTTGGTGAATTATGAAAGAAAGATTAGAAAGTATAGAAAAAAGATATAATGAAATTAATGATTTATTAATGGATTCTAATGTAATGAATGATTTTAATAAAGTTAAAAGTTTAAGTAAAGAGCAAAGTGATTTAAAAGAGATTGTTGATAAGTATCAAGAATTAAAAAAGTGTGAAAAAGATTTAGAAGAAGCTAAAAGTTTAATTAATGATCCTGAATTAAAAGATATGGCTTTATTAGAGATAGAGAGTAATGAAAGTAAATTAGAAAGTTTAAATCAAGAATTAGAAATATTATTAATACCTAAAGATGAGAATGATGGTAAAAATGTTATTATGGAAATTAGAGGAGCTGCTGGTGGAGATGAGGCTAACATTTTTGCTGGAGATTTACTAAGAATGTATACTTACTATGCTGAAAAAAATGGTTGGAAGATTGAAATTGATCATCAAATTGAAGGTACTAGTGGAGGATTTAGTCAAGTTGAATGTACTATTAAAGGGGAAAATGTTTATTCTAAATTAAAATATGAAAGTGGAGCACATAGAGTTCAAAGAGTACCTGTAACTGAAACCCAAGGAAGAGTACATACTTCTACAGCAACTGTTTTAGTAATGCCTGAAGTAGATGATGTAGATATTGACATTAAGGAAAGTGATTTAAAAATAGATGTATATCACTCTAGTGGGGCAGGTGGACAATCTGTTAATACATCTAATTCAGCGGTTCGTATTACTCATTTACCTACTAATACGGTTGTTACTTGTCAAAATGAAAGAAGTCAATTAAAGAATAAAGATAAAGCTATGAAATTACTTAAAATTAAATTATATGATAATATGCGTTTAGAAAAAGAAATGAAAGAGGGAAGCGAACGGAAAAGTAAAATTGGAACTGGGGATCGTTCCGAAAAAATTAGAACCTATAACTATCCTCAAAATCGAGTAACTGACCATCGTATTGGTTTTTCGGTTATGAGTTTAGATCGCGTGATGGATGGTGAGTTAGAACCAATTATTGAAGCTTTAATAACCGAAGATTTAAAAAGAAAATTAGCAGGAGAATAAGGCAATTGCATAAAAAGTTTACGTAAAGTTAAAGATTAGAGTAAGGAATGACATTAGTGCGACCGTGTTAGGT
>CANQIN010000041.1 GCA_947623995.1 uncultured Bacilli bacterium
TATCAAAAAGCTTATGAATATGTAAAAAATGCTCAAAAAAGAGGTTTAATTCAAAATTGTTGCTGTAATATAAGAACAATTACGGGACCAACGGGACCAGCAGGACCAGCAACAATTGAAATAGATGAGACCCAAACTGGCGAACCAGGTGGTATTGCTAGTGTTACTAATACGGGTAGTAGTGAAAATGTAAAATTATCTTTTGTAATTCCAATGGGACCAACAGGACCAATTGGTTTAGAAGGACTACAAGGGCCAATGGGACCAAATGGACTTCCAGGACCTGCTGGGCCAATGGGACCTATAGGGCCAACGGGGGCAACAGGACCAGCAATTAGTTTAGAAATCGGTAATGTTACAATTGGGGATTCTATTTCGGATGTTAGTATTGATGATGTTGGAACTGGAAGTGACCATGTTTTAAATTTTGTTATTCCCAAAGGAGAGACGGGACCAAAAGGAGCTACAGGTCCCACAGGACCTAGTGGAACAAGTGTTACTATTTTAGGTTCATTTGATACGGAAGAAGATTTAAGAAAACAATATCCAACTGGTAAACCTGGGGAAAGTTATTTAGTTGGAGATAATTTATTTGTTTGGGTAAATGGTGATTGGCAAGATGTTGGTATGATAAGAGGACCAGAAGGGAAAATGGGTCCAACAGGTCCTACCGGACCAACTGGGCAAAGAGGAATTCAAGGCCTTCAAGGAATTGCTGGTGTAAGTGGAAGTGATGGACCAACTGGGCCAACTGGGCCAACCGGACCTACAGGCAATCAAGAAATTGGCAATGCTTACATAGTTACCTTTAATACCAATAAAGAAGCAGGTGTACCAATTGGATCATATCACCGTCTTCCTCTAGAACGAAAGGATATTGATAATGTTGATATTTGTACTTTGACTCCTAATAGCACAATTTTATTTAAACAAGGTGGGGTATATAAAGTAAGTTTTATCGTTAATGTGCAAGTTAATGATAATATGACTACCTTAGAAGATATGACTTATTCTGTCGGTTTAAAAAAGATGTTTGAAAAAATTATTTATGCCGGTGATGCTGTTTATGCTAATCCTGGTGATAAAAATATTAAATTAGTTGGTCAAGGATTATTTGTAATTAAAGAACCGATTAAAGAAGAAATGGAATTAGTTAATTTATGTAATCATGATATTGTTTTAAATAGTCCTTCAATAGATTATTTATCAACGGAATCTTATTTTGCTAATCCCATAATTTCAATGGTTATCCAATATTTAGGTTAAAAAAAAACTGTTTTACACAGTTTCCTCATCATTTTCTTTTTCCTCACCATTAACTTCTTCAAAAGAAATTATGCCTACAGGACAAGATTCAATGGCATTCATTAAGGTTTCAGAATCTAAATTTTCATTACTTTTGGGAATAGAATATCCTTCATCATTAAAAGTAAAATGTTCAGGGTCAATTCCTACACAAGCTCCACAACCTATGCAATTTTCAGTTAAAACTTTAATTTTCTTCATTTTTTTCTCTCCTTTTATTTCATTATAAATTTTAATTTCTAAAAAATCAACAAATAATCATGTTCAAATTGATTAAAATATGGTATATTTATGATGAAAGGATAGGTTATCATGAAAACAAGAGTTGATAAATATAATAATGATAACGTCGATTATATTCCTAAAAGGACTAGAAAGAATGAACAACTTTATGAAGAAATTAAAGATAGTGAATTAGAAAATCTTTCAATAGGTCTTAATGCTAAAGTTATTGGGGATAGTTCTGCTCAAATGGACATTGATAAAATTAAAGAAATCTTAGAGAAAAATTATCAAGATGTTCCTAAAAGAAGAAGTGTAGAAATACCAGAAGAAGAAATTGAATCTTTAGAACAATATGAACTTGAAAAGACCAGGGAATATGATATAAATGCTATTTTAGAAAAAGCCAGAGAAGAAAAAGAATTAGATTATCAAGAAGAACGCTTAAAAAAAGTTAGAGATACTCAATATGATATTTTAAAAAATTTAGATTTAGATGAAGAAAAAGATAAAGCAAGTAGTAAACAAACTAAAGAAGAATTATTAGAACTTATAAACACTATTAATTTAAATGAATATCAAAAAAAGCAAAAAGAAGAAGACCCTTTAGAAATATTAAGTGAATTAAAGGGAGACGATGATACGGTAGTTGTTGAACCTCAAGAATTTGCTGAAGAAATGCAAACTTTAGAAATAAAAATTGATGATAAAGAAGAAAAAATTAAAGTTCCTAAAGAAGAAGTAACTGTGGTTATTGAAGGTGAAGAAAAGAAAGAAGAAGACGAAGATAAAACTGGCAAAATTGATAAAAGTTTTTATACTAATAGTATGACTTTTGATAAAAATGATTTTGACAGTTTTGAAGATGTTGAAAATTCTAGTAAAATTGGTGGAATTGTTGTTAAAGTCTTAATTATAATTATATTCTTAGCTATAGTTGGAGGAATAATATTATTCTTAAATGATTTTTTGAAATTAGGTTGGTTTTAAAACCTTTTTTTCATATAATTTAATATGAAGATTAAAAGTAAAAGAAAAAAATCTTATTTATCTTTAAAAATGCAAGTTAGTATTTTTATAATTGGGGTAGTTACTATAACCGCTTTTCTTTTTATAACGTTTAATAAAAAAGTTAGTCCTAAATTAAGTCATGTTGCTAATTTAGAATTTGCTAAAGTTATTAATGCTACTGCTAGTAATTATCAAACTATCTTAAATGTTCCTTTAGAAGATTTATTTGTTGTAAATTTAAATGATAAAAATGAAATCTTAACAGTTGATTATAAAATGGAAGAGATATATAAAATATCTAATGAAGTAACAAAAGAATTATTAAATAATATTAATAGAGCCCAGCAAAATGAATATTCGATGTATTTAAAAAATGATTTAAATTATCATCAAAATAATACAGTTTTATTAATGATGCCAATGGGTATTGTTAGTGATTATGTTTTCTTAAATAATTTAGGACCGAGACTTCCTATAGTTTTTCATTTTGTTAATTCTGTATTTACTAATGTTAAAACTAAAATGACTAATTATGGAATAAACAATGCTTTAGTAGAAATTTATTTAGAAGTATCTTTAAAATATGAATTAATCACTCCTGTTGATTTTCAAGCTCAAAATTTAGATTTTACGATTATGTTAGGAGCAAAAATAATTAATGGAACAGTTCCTAATTGGTATGGTAATGAATTAATTACGAAAAGTAGTAGTATCAAAAATGATTTTTATATGGTATAATGGTTATGGTGAATAGAATATGGGAAATGAAGAGTTTATAAGTAAAGAATTTACCTTAGCTATTGAAAGTTTTTTAGCAACTAAAGACCAAAAACTTTCTAGTTCATTATCTTTTCCTGTAATTATTATAAGAACCTTAGTTGAAATATATGGTGAGTTAGAAATTATTAATCCTTATTTAAATAAAAATGTATCTAATCAAAATGGTTTTGATGAAAATATTATGAAATATGGATTTAGTGAAGAAAAACTAAATGATTTTAAAAAATGTTTTGATTCTTTTTGCCGAACTTCCAAAGAAAGACCAAATATTTTTTTAGTAAAAATTGAACAATATTTAATTGAAATGTTTTTCTTAAAGAAAAAGAAAATTGGTTTATTAGAAGGTGAATTAGAGAATTTTAAAAAATATATATGTTTATCAACTAATACTTATTTAACAGATTATACTAATTATTATTTAGAAGATAAAACTTGTTTGGATTACTATTTAGCTAGACAAAATTATGTTAGTGAGCATACTTTTGATTTAACGCCAGTTAAAAAAGCAACTTTATTTATTGATGCTTATTTACTTTTAGGATATACCGTCGATGAAGTATCTAAAATGACTTCCGAAGAATTAGAAGAAGCTAATCATAAAGTATATGCTTTCTTTAAAATAGATGAAAATGAAGAAAATAAAAGAGATTTATTAATAGATGCCGTTAATTATTATAAAAAATATGGTAATCGCTTAACAAGTGGGAATGGTTATGTTGATTTATTATTATTAATAAGTGTAGTTGTAACAATTGCTTTAACTTTATTTATAGTAGCAATTAGAATATCATAAAGAGGTGTGAAAATGGAAAAAGTAAAATTATTAGACCAAACTTATTCAATATTTAAAAATGAAAAAGATGGTTTTAATTTAGAAGAAACTGAAAAAATAATAACTGATTATTTTAAAGATTTTGATTATATTTTAGGAGATTGGTCTTATGGAAAATTAAGATTAAAAGGTTTTAATAGTAGAAGAAATCCTAATTTTAAATCAATTAATGATATTGATAAAGTAGATGATTATTTAAAAGATTATTGTGCGTATGGTTGCAAATATTTTATTTTAGCTAAAGAAGATGTTGCACAGTAAAATAATTTTTGCTATAATTTATTTAGAATGGAGAGAGGGTTCCAATGAAAGAAAAAGTTATATTAAATAAAATGAATGGAGAAACTGAAGAAAAGAAATTAGTTGCTCATTTTAAGGTTGTTGATGATAGTAAACCAAATATTAAAAATGTTCCAATTTTAATTTTAGATAAACAAGAAATGAACAATGGTAATAATGTTCTAGAATTCATGTGGGAAAAAAATGGGGTTTATCAAGCAATCAATGATGAAAATGCTTGGTCAGAAGTTAAATCAGTTGTCGTAGATATTATTAAAAATAATGCTCATAATATTGAATATGTCAGCAATGATAATTTACAAGCTGATATTGGTCCTGGTCGTAGCTTAGGACTTACAGTTGCCCAAACAGATCCATTAACAGCTAATTTTAAAAATTTTGTTAGTACAGTTGCTCCAGTTAAAGAAGAAGCCGTAGTTGAAACAGTAGCGCCAACTGGTGTAAATAATGTTGAAAGTAAACCTGTAATTGAAGCTCCAGTTAACCCTCAACCTGAAGTAAGTGTAGTTCCTACTAATCCAGTTGTTGAACCAGTAAATGAAATATCTGAAGTAGCACCTACAGTAAACCAACCTGTTGATGATGTTATAACACCATTTGCAAGTGATGCTCCTGCTATTGAAACTGTTATCAATCCTGAACCTGCTATCGAAAATCCAGTAGTAGAACCAGCTATTGAACCACCAGTTGTCAGTGGACCAGAAATTGTTGAAGAAGTTAAAGAAAACGATTTTGATAAAATGCAACAAGAAATTGAGACTGCCACTCGAGAATATCAAGAAAAAATAAAAAGCATTGTTGATGCTTATAAAAAAAAAATAACGGAAACAATAAATGAAGCAAATAATTTAAAAGAACAAGCTAGTGACCATTTAAAAAATGCTCAAGCCAAAGAACAAATTGCTAATATGGCTTATCAAAATTCCGTAGAAATGAGTAATCAAGCTCCTAGTTTAGAATTACAAAAAATTGCTTAGTCTAAGAAAAAATCTTAGACTTTTTTCATATAATTTAATATGAAAGATAAAATAAGATATGAATATAAAATTGAAGTTCAAGATTTAAAAGAAGAATTAAATTACTATTCCTTTAAAATTAATGAACAATATTTTTATTTAACTAAAGTAAGAAGAAATATGGCTGAATTTCAAGATATTGTTAAATTACAACAAGAACTTTTAAGCAAAAACTATCCTGCTCATCAAATAGTTCCTACCATTTCCAAGTCTTTAACTATTTTAGAAAATAATGAACCATATGTCTTACTTACTTTAACTGAGCCTAATAAAGAATATTCTTTAATGGATATGCTAAAAATTTGGGATCAAATGCCCCTTAATTCTCAAAATCATCATTTAGAAAGACCAGATTGGAATTTTTTATGGAGCGAAAAAGTTGATTATTTTGAATATCAAATTAGCCAGTTGGGTAAAGATAAAAAGGTGGTTATTAATACTTTTGGGTATTTTGTAGGCTTGTGTGAAAATGCTATTAGTTATGTAAATAAAATTAATGCCACAATTAAACCAATAAATAAAAATTTAGCTTTAAGTCATAAAAGAGTAAAATATCCTAATACCCATCTAAATTATGATAATCCTCTAAATTTAATTTTTGATTTAGAAGTAAGAGATGTTGCTGAATTTTTAAAAGGGGAAATGTTAGTAGATAAAGAATATGCTTTAATTGATTTAAAATCTTATTTAAAAATGCGTCATCTAGATTTATATTCCCTAAATATGTTATATGCTAGATTAATTTATCCAAGTTATTATTTTGATTTATATGAAAATGTTATGAACTTTAATGTCGATGAAGATTGTTTAATAAAAATAATGGAAAAAACTCCTGAGATAGAAGATTTCTTAAAAAAAAGCTATGAAATCATAGCAGGTTTTGGACCAATCGAGGCTATTGATTGGCTAATGAAATAATTATAAACTAACGTTTACAACACCTTTTATTTCTGGTAGTTCTTCTTTTAAATAACTTTCAATATTTTCTTTAATCGTTACATCTTGATAACCACAATTGGCACATGCTCCAGTTAATTTTATATAAACATAATTATCTTCATACTTAATTAATTCAATATCTCCACCTTCCATATTTAAGAAAGGCCTTATATCATCAAGTAAATCTTTAATTTTTTCCATTGCATTCATAATGCCACCTCATTTAAACATTATAAAAGTTAATTTATTTGTTGTAAAGTAAAATTTCGTGATATAATGTTGTCGGTGAGTTTATGGAAACGTATCAAATTGGTGATGTTGCATACGGGTCCGTTACTGGTTTAGAAAATTATGGAATTTTTTTAACATTTGATGAAGGATATACTGGTTTAATTCATATTTCTGAACTTAGTGAGCATTTTGTAAAAAATGTTGGCGATTATGCCCAATTAGGGGACGTAATACCATGTGTTATCTTAGAAATTGATGAAGATTTAAAACAAATGAAATGTAGTATTAAAAATACATCTTATGCAATGGATAAAGAAACTTATATTGACCATGGGTTCGCGCCTTTAAAAAAGCAACTACCAATATGGATGGAAGAAAAATTAAAAGAACTGGAATAAGAGACCAGTTCTTTTTGTCCGTATATTTACGGACTATATTTAATAAGACATAATTAATGAAATCATTAATTATGTCACTAATAGTATATTCTTTTATTTTAAAAATATACTATAAAATTAAAAAAAATAATTTTTTTGTCAATTCACTGTCAAAATTTTAAGACAAAGATTGTATTAAACTAGTAATTTTTAGTATGATATTAATGTAAGGAAGTGGTTGATATGTTATATCCTTCTATTGATAAACTTCTTAATATCGTTGATTCAAAATACAAATTAGTGCATGTAGCAGCTATGAGAAGTAAACAAATGCTAGAAAAGAATCATTATCAATTAGATGAAAATGAGTATCAGAATAAACGGAGTATAGGAAGAGCTTTAGAGGAACTAGAAAAAGGACTTATTGAGGTAAAGTTTAAAGAACCTAAATAAGTCTTTTTATATGCCAAATTTCTTTTTTTGTGACAATTAAACAGCCATTTTTTCTAAAAATTCATAAATTATTTTTAGAAAGAAGGTTTTTATATGAGTAGAGTATTATTAAATGCTGAAAATCAAATTACTGATGCTTTTGGTAATAATCATAATGGTGTTGATGTTGTAAAAAAATATAATCAATTAGATACCATTATAGCCCATTCGGATGGTTTAGTTATTTTAACACAAACGGGAATACCTAATGCAAAAGGTTCAACAGGAACAAGAAGTTATGGTAATTATGTTAAGATTAAACATGATAATGGTTATTATACTTTATATGCCCATTTAAAAGATGTCTATGTAAAGAATGGAAAAAGGGTGAAAAAGGGCGAGAAAATTGGTTTTATGGGTGATTCTGGTAATGCTTATGGAGCCCATCTTCATTTTGAGGTAAGAAATCCAAATAATAAAGTTATTAATCCAACTTATTATTTAGACCATGATTTACCCAATGAAGACCGGCAAATAACATATCAATCATATGACAATAAAAAAAGAATTTGGTTACCTAATGTTGTCATTGCTACAAATGAATATGCTGGTAACTTTGGCAATGCTATGGGTGGTGTTTATTTAGATACTTATCGCATGCGCGTTCATGATAAAGTTAAAAATGAATGGTTACCTTGGGTTAAAAATCGTAATGACTATGCTGGTAATTTAGGTAATGCTATTGATGGCGTGCAAATAGAAGATGTTACTTACCGAGTTCACTTAAAAGGTGGTTCATGGCTTCCTTGGGTAAGTAAAGTAGATAATACGCCAGAAGGCTATGCAGGTATCTATGGTAGAGAAATCGATGCTTTACAAATCAAATAAAAAAAATAGCCTAAGCTATTTTAAAAGTTCATAAACTTCTTTAAGTTCCATTGGTTCTTTTTTATCTTTATAATAAGGACAAATATGAAGATGAAGATGTTTAATTTCTTGAGCATCTTTATAATTAATACTATAAGTTACTCCTGTAGCCCCTAATCTATTCATTAACTTTTCACTAATTTTAAGGGCAACATCAAACATATGAGCTAAAGTTTCATTATCAACCATTTTAATATCTTCAACATGTTTTTTAGGAATAATTAATGTATGACCAATATTCCATTGATTAATATCTAGAAAAACTAAAACAATATCATCTTCATATAAAATTTCACTAGATACTTCTTTATTAGCAATTTTACAAAATAAACAATCCATTTTTATCACCTAAAAATATTTTATCATTATTTTTTAGTTAATTAAAGCACAATTTTTGGGTATTATGCATAGATTAAACTAGAGGTGAATATTTATGGCAAACTATAAGGAGATTGTAACTAAGGCAGTTGTTGGTAAAGCTAAAAAAGCAAATACCCTTCATTTGTCTTTAACTCCTGATGAAAATATAAATACCGTTTTAGGTTGTTGGGTAATTAATCATAATTTTAAAGGAATGAATCAAGCTGGTAAAGTTGGTGTTGATGGTGCATTTGATGTTAACGTTTGGTATAGTTATGATAATGATACTAAAACTAAAGTTAATACTAAAAGATATAGTTATCATGAATTATATCAAGTACCTTTAAAAGGTGAACAATCTTTAACTAATTCTTCTGAAATTATGGTAAGAAGTTTAAAACAACCATCTGTAAGTAATGTTAATATTGAAAATGGTAATATTATGTTAGATGTTGATAAAGAACTTGGCGTTGAAATTGTTGGAGATACTAAAATAAAAGTACCAGTAGAAGATATGGAAGATGATTATGAAGAAATGATTAGTGAAGATGAAGTTGATAGTATTGATGAAGTTAATGTTGATTATTTAGAAAGTCCTAAAGAAGAAGAATAAACTCTTCTTTTTTTATTGGTTTTAAAGTATAGTATATATAGGTGGTTAAAATGCTTAAATATGAAACTAATATAAATGAAAAAAAGTATTGGAAAAAAACGATTATTAAAGAAAAAGATTTAAATAATGAAGAATTTAATATTATTAAAGTTTATCCTGATATTAAAGGACAAGCTTTTTTAGGTTTTGGTGGAGCTTTAACTGAAGCAAGTGCGATTAATTATAATAAATTAAGTGGTTTAAAAAAGAAGAAATTTATCACTGCTTATTATAGTAAGGATGGACTTGATTATTCTTGGGGAAGAGTATCTATTGGAAGTAATGATTTTTGTCTTAATTCTTATGAAAATGATGATTTTAGTCATGAAAAAGTTTATATAATTCCTTTTATAAAAGATATTTTAAAAGTTAAAGATTTAATACTTCTTGCATCTCCTTGGTCACCACCATCAAGGATGAAAGATAACAATAGTTTATGTAATGGCGGAAAATTATTAAAAAATTATTATAAAGATTATGTAGATTATTTATTAAATTTTATTAAGACTTTTAAAGAAAATAGTATTAATATTAGATATCTTACCATGCAAAATGAGCCAATGGCTAAGCAGAGTTGGGAATCATGTTGTTTTACAATAGATGAACAAAAAGATTTTATTTATAATTATTTATTGCCTAAGTTAGATAATGTTTCATTATTTTTATGGGACCATAATAAAGAAGATTTATATAATGTAGTTAATAACTTATATGAAGAAAATGACCAAGTTAAAGGAATAGCTTATCACTGGTATACTGGTAATCACTCAACTAACTTAAAATTAATTCATGAAAAATATCCTAATTTATTACTTATGCACTCAGAAGGATGCTGTGGATTTTCTAATTATAGTGAAAAAGAATGGGTGCATGATGCTGAAATTTTACTAATAGATTTAATAAGCGATTTAAATAATGGTATGAGTGTTTATCTTGATTGGAATATATTATTAGATTATCAAGGTGGTCCTAATCATCAAAATAATTTTTGTAAAAGTCCTATTATTTTAAGTGAAAATGAAAAAAGTTTTATTAAGACACCAATATACTATTATTTTGGCCATATTTCTAAATTTATTAAAGAAGGGGATACTATAAATCCCATTAGTCTATATGATAATTCTTTATATGGTGTATCTGCTACAAGCGATTTAAAAACAAGTATTATTATTTTAAACCCATCAGATGAAAATAAAGAAATTAATTTAGTAATCAAAGATAAAGTTATCAAAGATAAAATTAAAAGTCACTCAATTGTTACATATATATCATAATTTATTAATCATTATTATAAAATGTGTGTTATAATGATATATAGGAAGCGATGAAAATGAAAAAAATGCCAACATTATTTGAAAGACAATTTGAAAATCGGCAAATTGCCAAATGTTTAAAAAAAGTAACAAAAGGTTGTGAATGGGTTATAAATAATGAAGGATATGCAACAGAAAAAATAGATGGAACTTGTTGTATGATAAAAGATAATGTCTTATATCGAAGGTATGATTATAAAATAGGAAGAAAATTACCAGAAAATACAATACCATGTCAACCTAAACCAGATGCCATAACTGGCCATTGGCCTCATTGGTTATTATGTGATAGAAAAGATCCTAATGATAAGTATCATTTTATAGCGTTTGATAAAAAAGATAAATGGGAAGATGACACTTATGAATTAATTGGTTTACATGAACAAGGTAATCCTTATAATTTAGATGATGATATATTAGAAAAACATGGAATAAGAATATTAGAAAATGTTCCTAGAGATTATGATGGATTAAAAGAATATCTAAAAAATAATTATATCGAAGGTATTGTATTTTATCGAGGTAATGGCGAAATGTGTAAAATTAAAAGAAGCGATTTTGGGTTTAGATGGAAACAATAAATTAAATCATATAATTTAATGTCAACTAAAATATATTGACACCTATAAAAATATTTGTTATATTAAAAACATGAAAAAGGAGGGACATAAATGGCCGTTAAATTAAGATTAAAAAGAATGGGAGCTAAAGCAAAACCTTTTTATCGTATCGTTGCAGCTGATTCAAG
>CANQIN010000042.1 GCA_947623995.1 uncultured Bacilli bacterium
AAAGAAATAAATCACTTAACAAAAAAAGAAATTCATTATATAATAATCACAGGTGGAATAAGCGAGATGGCTAACTTCTCATATCTTATGGAAGAAGTTTTTGGCCATTATGCTAAATTAGGTGTAACCAAAGAAATGGGATTACGGTCTAATATCTATTCTACATGTGTTGGTTTAATTAAATATTATTTAGATAAAATGAAATTAAGAGATCAGGAATTTACAATATTTAATTATCAGCAATTAGATGAATTAAGTGGTAGAAGTAAAAAAATAAATATTAATGAAAATTCAATATTGGGAAAAATATTTGGATATTTCTTTGATAATTAAGGGAGGATAACAATGGATAATAATTTGAAAATTGACCCAATTGCTAAAATTAAAGTATTTGGTGTAGGTGGCGGTGGAAATAATGCCGTTAACAGAATGATTAAAGAAGGAGTACAAGGTGTTGAGTTTTATGTTGTAAATACTGATTTACAAGTTCTTAATGCTTCTAAAGCTCAAAATAAAATTCAAATAGGTAAAAATATTACGGGCGGAAGAGGTGCTGGTTCTAATCCTGAAATAGGAAGAGAAGCAGCATTAGAAAGTAAAAAAGAAATTGAAGAAGCTGTTAAAGGAGCTGACATGGTATTTGTAGCTTGTGGACTTGGTGGTGGAACTGGAACAGGAGCAGCGCCTATCATTGCTGAAATTGCTCAAGAATCTGGAGCCTTAACAGTTGGTATTGTTACTAAACCATTTCGTTTTGAAGGTAAAAGAAGAATGGAACATGCTTTAGTTGGTTTAGAAGAATTAAGAAAACATGTTGACACTTTAATAATTATTCCAAATGATAGATTAAGAGATATAATTGATAAGACAACTACTTTCCAACAAGCATTTGAAGAAGTAGATAATGTCTTACACCGTGGAGTTCAATCTATTTCTGATTTAATTGCTGTTACAGGAATTGTTAACTTAGACTTTGCTGATATCAAAACCGTTATGGAAAAATCAGGAACAGCATTGATTGGTATTGGTATGGGAATTGGTGAGAATAGAGCAGTAGAAGCTGCTAAACAAGCTGTATCAAGTGCTTTACTAGAAACGACAATTGATGGAGCTACCGATGCTATTATAAATATTACTGGTGGAGATTCATTAACTTTATTTGAAATTGAAGATGCCGTTGAAACAGTTAGAGAAGCAGCAAATTCTGATATTAATATTATTTTTGGAGCTATTCCAAATAGTAATTTAACAGATGAAGTAATAGTAACTGTTATTGCTACTGGTTTTGATAGTAAAACTGAAAATAATGAAGAAGAAGTAGAAGAAGAGCCATTACCAAAAAGAAGAGTACCTGATGATGACTCAGACTATGACATTCCATCATTCTTAAGAAATCAAGATTATTAAGAGTTTACATAGAAAAATGTAAATTCTTTTTTTATTTACATTATTTTTAAAAGAATATGTTAAGATAGTAATAGAAAGTAGGAATATCATGGAAGAAAAGAAAAATAATAAAAAGAAAATATTAATTTATTCAATATTAGGAGTTATTACATTATTAATAATAACATTAACAATAACATATGCCTATTGGATACTAACAAGAGAGCAAACTGGTGAAAATGTTGTAAACACTGCTTGTTTAAATATATCATTTACAGGAGAAAATGATATAACATTAGATAAAGCTTATCCAATGAATCCTGAACAATTAGAAAGCTTTTTAAGTACAGAAACACCATATCATTTTACCATTCATAATGAATGTAGTGAACTAGCAAGTGCCACAATTAATTTAGAAAGCTTAAATGCTGGAGCAGAAAAACAATTACAAGATGAATATATAAATGCAATACTTTATGAAACAGATTATCATACTAATTTAAATAGTGAAAAAAAGTTAATTGAAAGTATCTATAATGATGAAAATAAAGTTTTAGAAGATTCATTACATGCTTATAAATTACATAGTTTTACATTAAAAGGTGGCGAAATTAAAGACTTTAATTTATTATTATATATGGATCCAGAAACCCCGATGGAAGAAGACAATATGAATGCCAGTTGGAAAGGTAAGATAACCTTAAGTGCCGAATATACAAATAATAAATTCATTAATGCTGGAACTTTAGGAACAAGAAGTATATTATCAAATAACGGAAATGATTTATGGAAATATAGTAATAAATTAACTAAAATAGAAATACAAGATGAAATAAAACCGATAAGTGGAGGGACAAATATTTATGGTCCATTTGATGAAAGTATTGACCATAACAATAGTATTCAAAGCTATGTAGTGTGTGAAGCAGATGATACTAATTGTATTGGCTATTTACAAGGAGACGGAGGAGTAAAATTAAGTTCTAATAGTAGTAGTTTATTTGCTGGCTTTAATTTATTAAATGAATTAACGGGATTAAATAACTTAAATGCTGATAATGTAGTAGATATGTCTGGAATGTTTAGTGGTTGTTCATCTTTGAATACTCTAGATTTAAGTGATTTAAATGCTAGAAATGTAACAAATATGTCTGGGATGTTTAGTGGGTGCACAAATTTAAGTACTTTGAATTTAAGTGGCTTTGATACAAGTAATCTTAGTAGTATTAGTGGAATGTTTGGAGGAGCAACAAGATTAACTGAATTAAATCTAAGCAATTGGAAATTTAATGATAATATAGCACCATCATTTATTACTAAAACTTCATTAAATTATGCCAATGAATTAAATAATTTGCAATTAGAAAATGTTGATACAAGTAATGTAACAAATATGTCTGGTATGTTTACCGGATTAAGTGGTGTGACTAATTTAGACTTAAGTAGTTTTGATACAGATAGTGTTACAAATGTAAAAGATATGTTTAGTGGAATGACTAATTTGCAAGAATTAAATTTAAACAATTGGAAGTTTAATGATAATATCGCTTCAAAATTTTCTAATAATACTATGTTAAGATATGATGAAAATTTAAACAGTCTTTCTTTAAATAATGTAGATACAAGTAATGTAACTGATATGTCTTATATGTTTGATGGCTTAGACAGTTTAACCCAATTAAATTTAGATAGTTTTAATACAAGCAATGTAAGAACTATGGACAGCATGTTTCAAAGTTTAAAATTAGAAATTTTAAATTTAAATAAATTTAATACTAAAAATGTAACTGATATGTCTAATATGTTTAATGCAGTGAGTAACATAGCAAATTTAGATTTAAGTAATTTTAATACAGGCAATTTAAATAAGGCAGATAATATTTTTGGGGGAATGACTAATTTACAAGATTTAAATA
The DNA here is from genome assembly GCA_947623995.1 of uncultured Bacilli bacterium. Classification (GTDB taxonomy): domain Bacteria; phylum Bacillota_I; class Bacilli_A; order RF39; family UBA660; genus Ventrenecus. The sequence goes on from CANQIN010000042.1 coordinate 3,303, forward strand.
TAAGCAATTTAAATTTAAGTAATGTTGAATTTTCGACATCAATGTTTAATGAAAATTCTAATTTAAATACAATCAATATGACTAATGCTATATTTCCTGTAGATAGTAGTAATCTTTTTTTAGGATTAACAGGTTTAAATACTTTAATATTAGAAAAGGTTGATACCAGTCATACAACTGATATGTCTCAGTTATTTGCTTATTTAACAAATTTAACAAGTTTAGATTTAAGTGATTTTGATACTAGTAATGTAATTAATGTTGAAAATATATTTCAAAATTCTAATAATCTTAAAAAAATAAATTTAAGTAATTGGGTTTTACCAGAAAATAGTAGTACTTTATTTTTAGGTTTAATTAATCTTGATACTTTAATTTTAGAAAATGTTAATACATCAAAAGTAACTACAATGAGGGCAATGTTTAGTAATTGTTCAAAATTAGCAAGTTTAGATTTAAGTAGTTTTGATACTCGTAATGTTACAGATATGAGTAGTATGTTTAATCAAACAACTAAACTTCAAACAATTACTTTTGGACAAAATTTTATTCATAATGATGGATTATATTTATCAGGTATGTTTTATAATTGTTTATCACAAGATAGACCAACAGGCGATACATGTAGTGGTGTAAGTTTTTGATTAAAATTTAACTTTTAGGTTTTGTTTCGACAAAATCTTTTTTCTTGGTGTGCTAATATATCTATGGTGATACTATGACTATATATTTAGATGCTTTATTCTTTTTAAACTTTTTCTTTGACTTTCTACTACTTTTAACTGTTAGTATCACCTTAAAAAGAAATGTTAAATTAAGAAAAGTCTTCTTTGGGGCTTTAATAGGCTCAATTAGTATTTTTAGTCTTTTCTTAAATTTTAATAATATAACTTTATTTTTATTTAAAATTATATTGAGTTTAATAATGATTAGTATTACTTTTGGCATTAAAGATAAAAAGTATTTAATAAATAATATGGCATACTTTTATATGACTAGTGTTGTTTTAGGGGGTTTTTTATATTTTTTAAATTTAAGTTTTAGAGAAAATGTTAGTGGGTTAATGTTTGTTTATGATGATGTATCGATTAATTATCTTTTTTTAGTAATAATTTCACCAATAATTTTATATATTTATTATAAACAACGAAGAGAAGTATCTTTCTATAATAAAATAGTACCTGTAACTTTTTCTTTTTATAATGGCAAAACTTTAAAAATTAATGGGTTTATAGATACCGGTAATAAATTAATAGACCCCATAACTAAGAAAAAAATTGTTTTAATTAATAAGAAAAAACTTAAAGGAATAGTATCGATTAGAAGTCCAATGTATGTACCCTATAATACTTTAAATCATCATGGGTTAATTAAATGTATTAAATTATCTTCAATTGAAATTTTTGGTATTAAAAAGTCTGATTATTTATTAGGTGTAAGTGAAGATGATTTATTAAATGATGGAGTAGATTGTTTGTTAAATTTTAAATGTTTGGAGGATTTTTATGTTAAATAAAATTATTAATTGGTTAAAGAAAAAATATAATGAATGTTTTTTTGTAGGAAGTACTGATAAACTGCCACCACCACTAGATAAAGAAGAAGAATTAGCCTATTTAATTAAAGCTAAGAATGGTGATGTTGATGCTAAAAATAAATTAATAGAACATAATTTAAGATTAGTTGTTTTTTTAGCTAAAAAATATGAAAATACGGGATATGAATTAGAAGATTTAGTTAGTATTGGGTCAATTGGTTTAATTAAAGGAATTGAAACTTATAAAATAGATAAAAATATTAAATTAGCAACTTATGCTTCAAGATGTATTGCTAATGAAATATTAATGTTTTTAAGAAAAAATAAAAAAAGAAAGAAAGAGATATCTTTAGAAGATAGTTTAAATTATGATGCTGAAGGAAATGAATTACATTTAGAAGATATTTTAGGAACTGATACTGATTTAGTAAGTGATGAATATGAAAGAGGTGTTGAAAAAAATATAGTTGCCGGTGAAATAAATAAATTAAATCCTAGAGAAAAACAAATTATGGTTTTAAGATATGGTTTAAATAATACTGAAAGTTATACTCAAAAAGAAGTTGCCGATATGTTAGGAATTAGTCAATCATATATATCTAGAATTGAAAAGAAAGTTATTAGAAATATTAAAGAACTAGTTAAAATAGATTAATGTAAAGAATTGACATAGATAGTTGTTAATTCTTTTTATTTATGTTTAATTTTTTGTTATGATTAAGATGGAGATGATATGATGAAAAAGTTATTTCAAAATAAAAGATTTAGATATACTTTAATTGGAATAGTAGCTATTATTGTTATATGTTTAGGAGTAACATATGCATATTGGATGTTAACAAAAGAACAAACTGAAAGAGATGTTGTAAAAAGTGCTTGTTTAAAAATAGATTTTAGTGGTAAAGATGATATAACATTAGATGAAGCCTATCCAATGGAAGAAGATGAATTGGAATATTTTTTAACAACTCAAAAGCCATATCATTTTACAATAACAAATAAATGTAATAATTTACAAAAAGCAGTTATAAATTTAGAGACATTAAATGTAAGTAATACATTATTAGAAGATGACTATATAGATGTATTATTATATGAAGAAGATTATAATAATAATTTAAATAGTAATAAAAAATTAACTGGAAATACTATAAATGATAGTAATAAAGTAATAAAAGATGCCAGACATGCATATGCAATATATAATTTTACCTTAAAAAATAATGAAACAAGAGAATTTAATTTACAAGTATATTTAGATAAAGATACGCCAATGGATGAAAGTACAATGAATGCAAGTTGGCAAGGAAAGATTACTTTAAGTACTGAATATATGAAAGATACTAATACCATAAGAGAAATTGTTGATACTGATGAAGAGGGAATGTGGAAATATAAAGAACAATTAACAAAGATAGTAATAGAAGATAAAAAAGATGAAAAAGTTGCTTTAGATAATGAAGTAATATATGGTCCATTTGCAGAAAGTGTATATGGCTCAAATGGTGTTCAAAGTTATGTCGTATGTGAAATTGGTGATATCAACTGCATCGGTTATTTACAAGGTGATGGCGGAGTTAAATTAAATCAAAATAGCAGTTATTTGTTTAGTGGTTTTACTAATGTTGTTAATATTATGGGTTTTGAAAATGTAGATACAAGTGAAGTAACTAATATGGATAATATGTTTTCAGATTGTTCAAGTTTAAAAGGCTTAGCTTTATATCAATTAGATACAAGTCATGTAACAAGTATGCATAATATATTTAATGGAGATTCCTCATTATTAGAACTTAATTTAAGTAGATGGAATTTAAGTAATCTAAGCAGTGCAACGGGACCAGAATTATTTGGAGATAATACTTCTTTAAAAACTATCTATATGAATTCTGTTACATTTCCAACAAATAGTAGTAATTTTTTCTCAGGTTTGACTCAGTTAGTTAATTTATATCTTGGCGGTTCAAATACAAGTCAAGTTACTGATATGAGTTATATGTTTGCTGGTCTTAGTAATGTAGTAGAAAGTGAATTATATTTAGGCGGCTTTAGTACTAAACAAGTGACAAATATGAGTCACATGTTTGATGGATGCTCCCAAATAACTGAATTAAGTTTAGGTGCTTGGAACACATCTAATGTTATTAATATGGATAAGATATTTAATGATATGACAAGTTTAAGAAGCTTGAATTTAGTAAATTGGGATTTAAGCAAACTTAATAATCCAATATTATTTGGTAATAATGATTCTCTAAGTTCAATTATAATGGCATATGTTAAATTTCCATCAAGTGTGACAGGTTTCTTTTCAGAAGGATTATCAAATTTAACAGAATTAATTTTGGCTGGTGTTGATACTAGTAATACAATAAATATGAGTGGTATGTTTGCCAATTGTTCCAGCCTAACAAATTTAGATTTAAATAGTTTTAATACAATTAATGTAAGCAATATGAGTGGAATGTTTTCAAATATGACAAATTTAAAAAGTTTAAGTTTAAGTAATTTTAAAACTAATAACTTAACTAGTGTGGGAGGAATGTTTTCCAAAGATAGTAACTTAATGGAATTGAATTTAAGCAATTGGATATTTAGTGATACTTTAGCTAAAAATTTTGTGGCAAATGCTTCATTAAATTCCATATCTTTAAATAAATTAATACTTTCTAATGTTAACACTTCAAATGTTACAACTATGGAAAATATGTTTAGTTATTTAAGTACTGTTGAAGAATTAAATTTAAGTAGTTTTGACACTCATAATTTAACTAATATGGATAGTATGTTTTATGGTATGACAAATTTAAAAACATTAAATCTAAGTAATTGGAATTTTAATAAGGTTACCGTTGGGTTTGGAGGAAGTTCTAATGCATTAGGTTATACTTTGGGATCAGTAGAAAATTTAATATTATATAGTGTTAATACATCAGAAGTAACAGATATGCAAAATTTATTTGCTGGGATGAGTAGTTTAAAAGCTTTGAATTTAAGTAGTTTTGATACAAGAAAGGTAACTAGTATGAGTTCAATGTTTAGTGGATGTTCTGGACTTACATCTTTAGATTTGAGTATGTTTGATACCACTAAATTAACTGGTTCTACGGCTATGTTTAATAAAATGAATAGTTTACAAGAACTTAATTTAAGTAATTGGAAATTTAATGATAGCATGTCAAGATTGTTTGCTTCTAATTCTGGACTTAGTAATAATTCAAATTTTAATAGTTTAGTTTTAGAAAATGTTGATACAAGCAATGTAACTAATATGGATAGCATGTTTATGAGTTTACCAGTAACAACTTTAGATTTAAGTAGTTTTGATACTTCTCATGTAACAAATATGCGGCTTATGTTTGGTTTTATGAGTAATCTTCAAAGTTTAAATATTAGTAGTTTTGATACTAATCTTGTAACAGATATGTCTGCTATGTTTGTTACTGACAGTAAATTAACTGAAATTAATTATGGTTCTAATTTTGTTCATAATCCTACTGTAGTAATAGATAGTATGTTTAGTGGTACAAATGCACCAAGGCCATCTCATTCATCTTGGCAAAATGTAAGTTTTGATTGAAAACTTCTATTATTTTCTGTAAAATAATACTTAGGAAGTGGTAGAAGTGAAGAAAGATAAAATCATTTTGATTTTATTACTTGTTATGTTGCTTATTGTAGGTAGCTTAATGATTTATTTTTCTTTTAAAGAAGATGTTAAAATAGTAGTAACAGACTCTACTAAAATTAAAGAAGAATATGAAAGTTTAAATAATAAAATTAATGAAGATAATCAAAGGATGTATCCAAGTGTTAATTTAAGTGAAGATAATTTATTTGTTAAATCAAATGAAGAAGAAATTATAAAAGTCTTAGAAAATGAAAGTGGCATTATTGTTTTTGGTAATTCTTCAGATGCTTATTCAAGAACTATTATGCCTTTAATTGATGAAGTAAGTAAAAATTTAGATATTGATAAAATTTATTATTTTGATATTACTAGTATTAGAGATACAATTGATTTAAATGATTTAAATGAACCAATTGTTAAAGAACAGGGTAGTAGTGGATATTATAAATTATTAGAATTATTAGATGATGAATTACCAACTTATTATGTAACTAAAAATGGAGAAGAAATTGATACTCATGAAAAAAGAATTGAAGTTCCAACTGTAATAGCTACTAAAAATTGTAAAATTGAAGGTATTCATTTTAAAACTGTTGAAAATCAAAAAAGTGGTTATGATGAGTTAAGTAATGAAGATAAAGAAAAATTAAAAAAAGAATTAGAAGAGTTAATGAAGAAAACAATTAGCAATACTTGTAGTACGAAAGAAGCATGTTAAGTGCAATGTCATTAACTAAAGAAATGTAACTGTAAAATGTTGCATTTTTTTGATATGATAAAAGTGAATAAAAAGAGATGTAAAGATGAAGTATAAGAGTTATAATATAACCAAAATAAGAAAGGAAATTAAGGAGGGAGAAATATATAATAAGTGTCGAAAAAATATTAAAGATTTTACAAGAAATAGAAAAATAACACCAAGAGATTTAATATATTATTCCCTTAATAATAGAGGTAAAACAACAAAAATGGAACTATATGATTTTATACAAGAGTATAGCTTGGATGAAGTAAGTTCACCAGCATTATTAAAACAAAGAGAAAAATTAAATGAAGAAGTATTTAAAGAATTAAATAAGGAATCATTAAAAGATTTTTATAAATTATTTCCAAAAGAAGTAAAAACATATAAAGGATATGTATTAACAGCAATAGATGGAAGTGATTGTGAAGTACCTAATACACCAATAACTAGAGAAAGATATAAAACAAAAACAACAGGTAAAAATGCAGGAAATGTTGCAAGAATAAAATTATCGAATTGTTATGATGTTCTAAATTGTTATGTATTAGATACTGAAATAGAAGAATATAAACATAGTGAATTAGAATTAGCTGAAAGGCATATGAAAGTTGTAGATGAAATAATAACTAATTATGAAGTAATAAATATTAGAGATAGAGGATATATCTCATTATCATATATGTATCATAGTATAAAGAATGATAAAAAATTTGTAATAAGATTAAATAGAAACTTTTTAAAGCTAGAACAAAAATCAATGCATACAGATGATGAATGGGTAGAAATTCAATATCAATATGATAGAATAAGAGCTTATAAAAATACAGATGAAGAACTATATAACTATTATGAAAGTGGAAATACAATAAAAGTAAGATTCGTTAATATAGAATTATCAAGTGGAGAAATAGAAACTATTATAACAAACTTAGATAGTGAAACATTTACTACAGAAGATATTAATCATATTTATCAATTACGTTGGGGAATAGAAACAAGCTATGCTTATCTAAAAGAAAGTATGATGATAACAAATATATCAAGTAGTAAAGAATGTATAATAAAGCAAGAAATATATAGTCAAATGATGGTTTATAATATCATGCAATCAATTGTTAATGATTTAGAAGAAACTATAGAACAAGAAAAATATAAACATCCAATGAAAATAAATATTAATATGGCAGTTGGTTTTGTAAAAAGATTTTTAGTAAAAATATTAATAGAAGAAGATAACCAAGAGAAAGAAAAATTGGAGAATATATTATTTGATAATATATTAAAAAATATAGTCCCGATAAGAGAAAATCGTCATTATTCTAGAAATAACTCTTTAAAAAATAAACATTCTATAAATAAAAGAAAATCTTTTTAGTATTTTTAATATTTTTATAGCCTATTAAATTTGGGGTAAGGGGAACTATGCCTAAAATTAGTATTTTTTACTATAACAATTTTTTGCTTAACATTATGTAGAATTCTACATAATTTTGTTTATGTAGAAAAATTTTGAATAGAAATCTTTATTTTTTAGGCTTCTTTTTCATTTTTTCTACATAACTAAATTTTCTACATAATTAACAAAAAAAGATAAAGTTTTTATTACTTTTATCTCTTAAGTTAATGACATTGTGGGGTGTAAAAAATTTTTGTAGGTAAAAGCACCAAACTATAGTATATTATACATAGTAGGTGAAGATATGGTGCGACAGTGAAGTCTAATTAGTACAGTTGGAGATAAGCCAACCTAGTAAACCAGGTCAGGAGCTAGTACTAATTCATGGAGCCGAAGCCGTGAGGTTAGGTTTAAGCGTTGGAAATAGGAGACTTGAGAGGAATGGGTGCGACGCCATCTGAAATAATATTGAGCCTCGTTAGCACGATAAGCGGAAGCTGATGTGGTCATATACACAGTAGGCAGCAATACACAAACGATAATGACAAGGATGTGTAGGTTCCGTCGGGGTCTGAGAACATTTCGAGCAGGTCATAGTACTATTAGAAAACCTGTGAGGTCTTATAAACTCCAATAATATTGAAAATGGTTTAAAACACCAATATTTAAGGTAATATAAACTGGTCGTGAGACCTTAAAGATAGGTAAAACTAGAGGTTTATAAAAGGTTTATAAGTGTTAATTTAAAGGATATATAAACCAAAAAATATAGATTTTTTAAAAATTAAAATAGACAAACAGTAGATGTAAGG
>CANQIN010000043.1 GCA_947623995.1 uncultured Bacilli bacterium
TAATGCTACTTTTCCTTTTGATGTTGATAAAGCTTATGCAGATTATCATTAACACCACTATTCTAATACACAGCCCATTTTGATAAAAAATTTATAAAAAAAGAAATAGCTTTACACTATTACTTATAGTTATAATCTAAATTTAATTCAACAATTGTTTGACCTAAATTATAAGGGTCTAAATGAAAATTTTTAACAAATTTTTCATTTTTTAAGATATAATGAACTTCTTCTTTTAATTTACCAGTTCCTTTACCATGTATTAAAATTACATATTGATTTTTTAATTTTAAATTATCAATTAAAAAGGAATGAACAACTGTATAAGCAGTTACCGCATATTCGCCATGTAAATCTATTTTAGGATAATTATTTATCATAAGGGATTACTAGGTGGTTGTTGAGCTACTGGTTGAGTAGGAATTGGTTGCTCTGGTGCAGTTTGTACTTGAGGTTGAACCACTTGATTAGTTTGAACATTTTGAACAGGTTGAACTTGACTTTGAACTGGTGTTTGTACTGGAGCAACATTACCTTGAGCTGCTACTTGTCCTACTTGAGCATTTGGGTCTTCTGTAACTTGTTGCTCTTGAACTTCTAAAGGTCCAAATCTCTGTTCGTAATAATTAATTACTTCCGATAATAATGGAATAGAATTTTTAACACCATATTTTGTTGTAGATAAACCAGCAGCAATATTAGCTACTCTAATAGCTTTTTCAATATCATATTTTTTCCATAAACCATATAATAAAGCTCCATCAAAAATATCTCCAGAACCAGTTCTATCAACTTCCTGAACAGATACAGTAGGCATTACCTTAATTTCATCATTAAATTGATACATAGCTCCCATATTTTTTAAAGTTACTATAATATTAGTATTAGGTAATTTATTTTTTAATTCTTTATAAATATTTAATAATGTTTGAGGATTATTAAAATCAGCTTTCATTTTTGTTTGTTTTTCAGCAAAATCTATTGAAAAAGTAACATATTTAACATTTTTAGCAATAGTCATTATTTCTTTTTCATCACTACCATTATCAAGACTTGCTCCTAATAATGAAATTGCTGTAGGATTTTGATTTACAGAATTTAATGTTGCTGAATATTCATAACCATCAGAATAAATAATATCATATTTTTCTTGAAAATCACTTTTTTTAAGATGATTTATTTCTGGTTCAATAGCCATTATAGTTCTAGATGTTGTTGATTTATTAACTAAAATAATATTCATAATTGTTTGTTTTTCATAATTTGTTTCTAAATATGTAGTATGAATATTTTCATTTTCTAATTCTTTTTTAATAGTAGAACCATAATCATCATAACCTATTACTCCTGAAAAATATGTTTCACATTTCCATTTATTTAATAAAATTGCAACATTACAAGCTGCACCACCACTGTATTCCATTTTTTCTTTTAGCAAACTTTTAGAGTTCTCCTGTGGAAAATTATCAACTGGGATTGTTATATCATAAGCAATTCTTCCTATACTAAGTGCATTCATTTTTTCACCCTTTTTACCTTTCTAAATTTTATTCTTCATCTAATTTAATTTCAATTGATCCACTAAAAGTTTTACCCATATCTATAGCATTACCTTCTTCATCAATCATTTGGTTATTTTCTGGATCATTGCGATAAATAATTGTTAATTTAAAATTATTAGAAGCTAAATTATTTAGATTAATACTCTTAGTAATTAATTCATCGTCAATACTTGGAAAAGCTTTACTCATTTCTTCAGTAATAATATTTTCATTAGTTGTAGTATTTGTTAAAGTATAAATTAAATTACTTTTATCACCAAAATTATTAATAACATCTTTCCATACTAATGTTACATTTTTAGCTGCAAAATCATCATTATTCGTTAATGTAAAATTATATTCAAATTTATCTCCAGGTATCATATTAGTTATTGGTACCACATCATTATCGCCAGTAATTGTTACATAAGCAATTCCCCCAGCTTGAATATTTGTAGTTGCATCTTCTGTTTCAGGAGCTTTAGTTACTGTTGCTACAAAAAATGAATATGTTCCATTAAAAGCTATAGCCACTAAAATTACTACTGCACATATTACCGTAATATACATATTACGCATTATTTTCTTTTCATTCATTTTAAATCACTCTACCTTAATATTATTTTAACAAATAAATTTTTATATTTCAATAATATTTAAAACTGAATATTGTCTTTTATGTAAAGTTTTAAATCTTCTAGTTTTAAAGTTATTTGTTCCATAGTGTCCCGATTTCTTAAAGTAACGGTATTATTATTAATTGTTTCATCATCAATTGTTATAGCAAAAGGTGTTCCAATTGCATCACTTCTACGATATCTTTTTCCAATACTTCCTGCTTCATCATAAGTACACATAAATTCACTTGCTAAATCCCCATATATTTCTCTAGCTTTATCAGCATGTAATTTTTTAATTAATGGTAGGATAGTTACTTTATAAGGAGCTAAGAAAGGATGAATTTTTAATACTAATCTTTCCTCATCTCCATTCATTTCTTTACAGTATGCATCACACAAGATACTTAACAATAAACGATCTAAACCAACAGATGGTTCAATAACATAAGGCAAATATTTTTCATTAGTTTCTGGGTCTAAATATTTTAGTTCTTGTTTAGAATGCTCTTCATGAACAGATAAATCATAATCAGTACGGTCTGCTATACCCCAAAGTTCACCCCATCCCATTGGAAATAAATATTCAATATCAGTAGTGGCTTTACTATAAAAAGCTAACTCTTCCTTAGCATGGTCACGATATCTTAAATTATCTTTATTAATTCCTAAATCTTTTAAGAAATTAAGGCAAAAACTTTTCCAATAACCAAACCAATCTAAATCAGTATTAGGTTTACAGAAAAATTCTAATTCCATTTGTTCAAATTCTCTAGTTCTAAAAATAAAATTACCAGGAGTTATTTCATTTCGAAAACTCTTACCAGTTTGCCCAATACCAAAAGGTACTTTAGCGCGCATCGTTCTTTGCACATTTAAAAAGTTAACAAATATTCCTTGAGCGGTTTCACCACGTAGATAAACTTTGTTTTTAGATTCTTCCGTAACTCCTTGATGAGTTTCAAACAATAAATTAAATTTTCTAATGGGTGTAAATTCTAGACTACCACAATTAGGACACTTAATATGATTTTCTAAAATATAATTTTCTAATTTTTCATTAGACCAACCATCACCAGTTTCTAAACCTTTAGTAAAATCTTCAATTAATTTATCAGCCCGATGTCTAGTTTTACATTTCTTACAATCAATTAAGGGGTCCGCAAAAGAGGCAACATGACCAGATGCAACCCATACTTCAGGATTCATTAATATTGCTGAATCAAGTCCATAATTATAAGGATTTTCTTGAATAAACTTTTTCCACCAAGCTCTTCTAATATTTTCTTTTAATTCACGGCCTAAAGGACCATAATCCCAAGTATTAGATAAACCTCCATATATCTCACTACCTTGAAAGATAAAACCATATTGTTTACAATAATTAACCATTTCTTCCATACTTATTTTCATAAAAAATCATTCCTTTCTAAATAAAACTTCTAGAAAATGTAAGACAATTATATTATACTTACTATTTCTAGAAGAGTAAACTAAATAATAATTTTACTTTGCTACAAATGGATTTTCTTGACTTCCATATATTTTATCAGGTTGGGGATTTTCGGTTATTTTTACTGACGATGATAGATATACGACTGGCTGAACCCCGCCCGCACTGTACGCATTGTTGTAGTTGACATAGCCAGACGAATTCACATAGAACACAAGGTCAGCATGAGAAGACCACGGCGATGGTGTCATTGCCCACGTGTTACCACTTGGCTTTAACCAATCATTTGTGTTACAACTATCACTATTATATTTATTCATACTTTTTCCTAAACACGTTTCTCTTACATCTCCTCCAACTGCATAACCAAAGTCACTTAGATACATTAAGCCTATATATCCTTCCCATGTTGTTGTTCTTAGCACTTCATCATTACAATAATCTCCTCCACCATTACTTGTACATTGCTCTTTGCCATTATGACTTCCTCTTTCTGCTTCATATGTTGCTCTTGTTGTCCATTGTGTATAATCATAAGTTGCAAATGTCCCTGTATTCCATTTTACTTTTGCTATCTTGTTCTTGGCTTCTTCACTTATTCCACTACTTGTAAAGTTACATGTTGTATTTGCTTCACTTCGACCACTATAACAGCTTCCACTTTCTCTATTCCAATACAAACTTCCTCCGATTGTTGGTGTTCCTTTATATACTTCTTGTGGATTTAATAGTTTCATTACATCGGCTTGACTCCATTCATTTACTCCATATCCACTATTTATTCCTGATGCACTACTATCCCAACTATAAATTCCTATACTTTCTTCTCTTATTATTTTTACCAAACTTTCTTGTTGTCCTCCATTATCTAAATTGGCTATATTATTCATAACTCCTATGATTCGCCATAATATTGGTTGTCCATCACTCGTTCTATCTCCTATATCTATATAATTATTTGGTAAAGATCCTACATATCTTATATTTGCATCAGTTGTATCATCAGCTATTAAATTGGTAGTATCAGTTTTAGCTAAATTTGAGATAAAACCTGTAGCTGTAGGTAACGGTAAACTAGGATTTACTTCTTCACTATTTACTACGGCATCTCCATTTATTTTTAATGCTATATTTTTTTCATCATCATCGGCAGTTAATAATTCATTATCAGCATCTACATATATTTGAACACTATAATTTATAACACTTCCTGCTTCTATTTTTTCATTTGAAACTAATGATGTTGTTGTCCCATCTTTGGGATATCCTGATACTACTTGTCCTTCTTTTTTTAAAATGACTTTTAATTTACTTAATTCTAATGGTTTATCTACTGTTTCACTATTTAAATTTATATTATAGTTTCCTGGTAATGTTCCAGTATTTGTTATTCCTATTTTATATTCACATTCACTATGTTTTAAAGCTTCTTCATTACTCATTGGTATAAAACAATCACTATTTGTTTCATTTGTTATCTGACTTCCATTTGCATATGTAAACTCTAATGTTCCTGCTTTTACTATTTGATTTTTTTCATTTCCCTTTACTTCAAAAAATAGGGCATAACTTATTCCTAATACTATTATTACTAAGCAAATTACAACATACGCTATAACTTTTGATTCTGTTTTTAATACACTACCAACTTTTTTATTTTTCATATCCATCACCATATTTTATTCTATAAAAACATTCTATCACACTTTTTATAAAATACCTAATAAAAAAAATAGTTAATTTACACTATTTCTAAAATAATTGTTGTCGGCCCTAAGTTAGTAAATTCGATCTTCATATCTTCTCCAAATATACCTGTTTCAACACTTGTATATTTTTTTAATTCTAGATTAAATTTATCATAAAGAATTTTAGCATTCTCGCCATTTAAAGCTTTTATATAACTTGGTCTATTTCCTTTAGAAGTATCAGCATATAAAGTAAATTGACTAACTGATAAAATGCTTCCCTTAACATCTAATAAACTTTTATTCATAACATTATTTTCATCTTCAAAAATTCTTAAATTAACTATTTTTCTGGCCATTTTTTCTAATATTTGTTCATTATCTTCAAGCGTAAAACCAACTAATAACATTAAACCAAAATCTGCTGAGCCAACTATCTTATCTTTAACTCTTACTTTGGCATTTTCACATTTTTGAACAATTACTTTCATCTTCTTTTTACCTTTCTTACAACTTTTAAACTATATAAACTATTAATAAAATCATCTAATTCATCTTTATTTTTGACTTTAACTGTCATTTCAAAAATAGTATTTAAATCTACTACTTTAGTTTTAATATTATAGACATTAACATTTTTAGTTGTTGCTTTACTAATAATATCTAATAAATTATTTTTACCTGTTGTTGTTTCAATAATAATACTTGTTTCATAATAATTATCAATATCTTTATTCCAAGATACACTTATTAATCTTTCTTTGTTATCCTTAATATTTTCACAATCTTTACGATGAATTTTAACGCCTTCTCCTTTGGTTATAAAACCAACTATTTCATCACCAAAAACCGGTTTACAACAATTAGCAAAGTTTACTAAAATATCTGTTGCCCCTGAAACTAATACTTCATTTTTGGCTTTATTCATTTTAGGCGTTACTTTCATCATCTTAGCCATTAAAGCATCAGCCGCACTTTTTTTATCTGATGATATAACATCAATTATATAAGCTGCCGTGTATCTTAGTGAACCAATTGCAAAATATACTTCATTAATATCATTAAAATGTAATTCTTTACATAATTTTTTAATATTATCATTACTTAATATTTCATCAAAAGCTAACTTTCTTTTTCTTAATTCATTATTTAATAAAGTTTTTCCTTTGTTAGTTATTTCATCTTTTTCTTGTTTACTAAAATATGATTTAATTCGATTTTTAGCATGAGAAGTTTTAACAAAATTTAACCATTCTTTATTAGGAGTTGAATTAGGATTAGTTTTAATTTCTATTATATCGTTATTTTGTAATTCATAATCAAGAGGAACGATTGAATCATTTACAATTGCTCCAATCGTCGTGTCACCAACTCCAGAATGAATACGGTAAGCAAAATCAATTGGAGTTGAATTAACAGGTAATTCTACAACATCTCCTTTAGGGGTAAAAACATAAATACAATCATTTAAAAAGTCATTTTGAACTTGAGCATTAAAGTCTTCACTCGTAATGTTTTCACTTGTTTCAATTAAGTTTCTAAATAATTCTAGTTTTTGCTCCATTAAGCTTTTGGTTTTTCTTGCTCCACCTTCTTTATATGACCAATGTGAAGCAATACCTTTTTCAGCAATTAAATCCATTTCTTCGGTTCTAATTTGGACTTCATAACGATGATTATCATTACCAAATATTCCGGTATGTAGGGATTGATACATATTTTCTTTAGGCATGGCAATATAATCTTTAAATCTTCCCGGTATTGGTCTATATTTCGCATGAATTAAACCGATAGCTAAGTAACAGTCACTTACTTTTTCCACAATTATTCTTAAAGCTAAAATATCATAAATTTGATTCCATTTCTTACCATGATTTAATTTATTATAGATACTATAAACACTTTTTACTCTACTTTTAATATGAAAAGATATATTATGTTCAATTAGCATTTCACTAATTTCACTTTGCATTTCTAAAAGATTATCTTCTAATTCTCTTCTAGATAAAGCAAGTTTTTCTTCAATGTCTTCATATACATCTGGTTTACTATATTTTAAACACCAATCTTCCATTTCACTTTTCCAAGCATTAATACCTAAACGATGGGCAATGGGAATTAAAACGGTCATTGTTTCTTCCACTTTTCTTTTTAATGCTTCTTTTTCTAAAACATCCCCAGTTCTTAAATTATGAATTCGATCCGCTATTTTAATAAATAAAACTCTGACATCTTTAGCAAGTCCTACTAAAACTTTTCTTAAATTCATACTTGCCGCATTAGAATCATCAGTAAGTTCTAATTTATTCATTTTCGAAATTGAATCAACAAGCATTGCAACATCTGAGCCAAAAAGTTTAGTAATTTCTTCTATACTTGAACCACCATGATTAATTGTTTCATGTAAAAGAGCAGCACATATTGAATCAGTATCATAATTTAAATCACTTAAAATATAAGCCACATTTAAAGGATGAAGAATATAATCATCGCCATTTAATCTTTTTTTATTTTTAGGATGTTCTAAAGCATAAAGATATGCTTCTTTGATTTTTTTAACATCACTTTCGGGAATATGATTTATAACTTTCTCTATTAATTTATCAATTGTTAATTCCACAATGTTTCACTTCCTTATTAATATTTCACATTTTATATTTTTATTTAATAATTTTTTAAAATTTAAGGCATCTTCTAATGAACCAACTACATATCCATAATGAGTAGGTATTACTTTAGTTGGATTAATTGTATTAGTAAGTTTTGCAGCTTCATTATAATCCATGGTATAAGTCCCGCCTATTGGTAATAATAAAATATCACAATTAACATTCATACTTTCTTTTGTACAATCACTATCACCAGTAATATAAATGTTTAAACCTTCAATATTAATTAAATAACCAACCCAACCTTGTTTTTTAGGATGATGTTTGGTTTTTATATTATATGCTGGAATAGTTTTAACTTCCAAACATTTTAAAGGAATTGTTAAATTAGGTTTTACAACATAAATATTTTCTTCGTTAATTCCGACATTTAATAATTCTTCAACAATATCTTTAGGAGTTATAAAAATCGTATTTTCATTTTTTAATTCCAAAATAGACACTAAAGAAAAATGATCCCAATGTGGATGAGTAATAAAAATATAATCTGCATCATGTAGTGCTTTATAATCAATTGGGTCTACATAAATAATTTTATCACTTACTATTCTAATACTACTTTGTTTATTTACTGTTATCTTCATTACTAATTCCTCTCTTAACATAAATATCAATACTATCGGTATTTAAAATATCATCAACCATTTCTCCCATTGTTAAACCATTCTTTTGATTCCAAATATTTTGGCAAAAATAATTCCAAATATCAATTTCATTTATATTCATCTTTAAACTTTTCATTTCATTTTTCTTAGTTTTTAAAGCTGGTAACATTCTAATATATAATTCTTCTACAGATTTAAAATTCAAATCCATAATAAACATCCTTCCTAAAACATAAAATTATTATACCAAAAAAGATTAGGAAAGGACAAGTAAGATGAAAAAAGACCAATTTAAAATGTCGATATTAATTTTATTATTAGGTGGTTTTATCGTTAAAATCTTAGGTTTTGTTGTCAAAATTATTTACACTAGAGTAATTGGCGTTGAAGGAGTATCTCTATACACTATTGTTACACCCACTTATTCTTTATTAATTACTTTAGCGACATTTGCTCTACCAATAAGTATTTCTAAAATTATTAGTGAAAAAACTTATAATAATAAAAAAATTATTTTTTCAACAGCTTTTTTAATGATTTTATTAAATTTATTATTTATGATTTTAATTTTTATTCTAGCCCCTTTTATAAGTCATAATTTATTAAAAAATGAAGAATCATATTACTTATTACTTGCTATGGCATTTACTTTACCATTTATAAGTATTACTTCAATATTAAAAGGATATTTTTTAGGTAAAATGAAAGTAACGCCTAATACCATTTCTAATATTTTTGAACAAATTATAAGAATTTTATTTTTATTATTTGTTTTACCTCTATTAGTTAAAAAATCTCTTTTATTGGGAGTTATTAGTTTAATTTTATTAAATATTTTAAGTGAAATAACCAGTATGATCGTTTTTAGTTTTTATCTTCCTAAAAATAAAATTATTCATAAAGAAGAAATTATTCCTAATAAAAATATTTTAAAAAATATTTTAGATACTTCTATTCCAAGTGTTTCATCAAGATTTATTGGTAATATTGGCTTTTTTCTAGAACCAATTATTCTTACTCATTTTCTTTTATTAAGTGGATACTCTAATTCTTATATTTTAAGAGAATATGCAGCTTATAATGCTTATGCTCTAGGTCTTCTTACTCTACCATCTTTTTTCATTGCAGCAATATGTCAAATCTTAGTTCCTGAAATTAGTAAATATCATGCTGAAAAAAACTTTAAAATGTTAAAAAGAAGATTAAAGCAAGCCTTAATCTACTCATTTATTATTGGTCTATCTTCTTCTTTAATTATCATGATTTTTAGAAATCAAATATTAAATGCTTTATATAAAACAACTCTAGGTAGTGAATATATTTTTATTCTAGCTCCATTCTTTGTCTTATTTTATTTAGAAGCTCCTTTAATTAGCACCTTACAAGCTTTAGGTAAAGCTAAAATAAGCATGAAAATAACTTTTTATGGCGAGATAGTAAAACTTGGAACTCTAATTATTTTATCTTTATGTAAGATTGGTTTATTTTCTTTAGTAGTTGCGGAAATTATAAATATTTTCTTTGTTGTTATTTTAGATTTTAAAAATTTAAAAAACTATTTAAATTAAATAGTTGTAAAGTAATAATCAGTTTTATCGTTTTCTCTTTCAAATTCATACATAACATATTGTTCTTCTTCATTATTAGAGCCTTTAAAAGCATATTTAGTATAACCACTACCAATTTCACCAGTTAAATTATCTTTTAATATTTCTAAAGTAAGATAGCCTTTTTCAAAAGCATCTTTTAAAGTTGTATTAGTACTTCCATAATAAACATAAATTTCTTTAACTCCTGATAAATAAAATCTTTCATTTTCAGTCTCATAAATTAATCTTTCACTATATTCATCACTATCAGTTAAAAAATCTAATTTTATTTTATATTCAGTATAATCTCTTACTTTATTTAAACGTTCTACTTTTTGAATGGCAAATAAATGGAAATTTAAAAAAATACCAATTGTACATATCACAATTAATAACGTAAAAGCAATAATTACTAAATTAAATTTCATCTTAACAAACTTTTTTTTAAAATATCTCTTTTCTTTTTTCATAATCCACCCCAAAAACTAGTAATAGTTTATCATGAATAATTTAAGAAGTAAATTATTTTACTTTGTCATATCAACTATTTTTGAGTTTCCGTGTTTTGGAAGCAGAAATTGAGGTTAAGTGCTAAATGTCATTTTTCATATTTGAAAAATGGCGTTTTTAAAGCAAAAAAAGAACAAATGAAATTATTATAGGGTAATACAATTACTAAAATTTTAAATTTATGCTAAACAACTTTTTAGATAATTTTTCTTTTTAATGATTTTATATTAAGTGCCCATATTTCAAACAGAAAAATTGTAAAGACTTTTCTATCTTTTTACAATAAAATTTCCAAAACACGGAAACTCAAACAAATAAGGCAATTGCATAAAAAGTTTACGTAAAGTTAAAGATTAGAGTAAGGAATGACATAAAATATAAGATTTTCAATATTTTTGAAATTACTTATATAACGTGTCATTTTTTTCTTTAAAGT
>CANQIN010000044.1 GCA_947623995.1 uncultured Bacilli bacterium
AATTCTTCTTGTAATCGATTTATTTTATTTTCAAAATTTTTAAAACTTTTAGATGGATTACTTTCAATATCAAAAAGTATTCTTGCTATTTCTTGTTCCATCATATCTAATTTAGCTAAAAAATATTTTTCATCTTGTTTAACAATTAAACTCTTATTAATTAATTCTTTAGTAATAGTTTCAAACATTGCTTCATCTAAAAATATTTTATATTGCTGTTTTAAACAGTCTGTTATTTCTTCTTGATAATAATAAATATCCCCATTTTTATTACTTAAATATTCCATTGCTTCTAAGGTACACGCTAATAATCTTACTTCATCATAAGGATCATGATTATTTTTAAAAATTCGATCTAATTTTTCAAAAGGAACAATCTCTTTAAAATAATATAAATTTTCATTAACATACATCATCGTTTTATCTTGATATTTTTTTACAATTTTAGTAGATTCATTAATACTAAAGCCTAATTTTTTTAAATTAATTAAAATATCATCTACTAAAGAATAATCAATAATTGACTGATATATTTTTTCGGCTCTTATAGCTGACATATCAGGAACTAACATTAAATTATTTTTATTTTCTTTAATTAAATCAATAGCCTTTTCTCCTAATGTTTCCACAATCTTTTTAGCGGTTTTAGATCCACAACCTTTAATTAAATTAGATGATAAAAACTCTACTACAGCATCTATTCCTTCTGGTTTTAATTTTTCATAAGAATCAAAAGAAAATTGATATCCATAACGTTCATTACGAATATATTTACCAGTTAATTCATAAGTATCATCACAATTAGGCTCAATTAAAAGACCGGTTACCGTAATAACTTTATTAATTTTTTCTTTTAAAGCTTCATCATTTGTTTCTTTAATTTTAAATGTACCAACAAAAAAACCTGAATCTGCTTCAAAGATAACTGTTCTAATATTTCCTTTTATAAAATTCATATTCTTTTCCATAAGAACAATTATACACCAATTTAATTATTAATAGTATATAAATTAAAGAAAAATATAGATTAATACTTATTATTAAACGCTAAGTTAGTTAGCTTAACGTTTTATATTTGGTGATTCATCCAGCAATCCATTTTCTAAAGCTTTTAAATAATTTTGATGTTTTCGATAATGAAAAAGACTTAAATAAACTCGATTACCATCAAGAATCATATTTTTATCTTTAACTAGTTGTTCCAAAGGTTTAGACATTTTATTTAAGTTTAACTTGCGGATAGTTTTATGACTAGCTATAGAATTAAGCCAATTTTCATATTCACTAATATGTTTAGCTTTTTCTTCAATAGTCATGTTACTGTCATTTGAATAATCAGGTAATTCATATTAATCAGGATATTGACATAATTTTATATATACTTTTTTCTAAGTCAGAAAAATCAGTGGGAATATTTTGGTAAATTACTTTTTTTAAATCTTCATTTGTTAATTTTTTTTAATACATAATATTAGAAATTTCAATATTTTTTTTATTTAATAGGGTTGCTTCTTGATCTTTTTGCTTAATTTCTTCTAAAGACAAAATGTCTTCAATTTTTTTTCTAAAACTTTGTGATAGCATATCATTAGCAATATCTTAGGTAATTTGACCATCGTTTGATATAATTCATTTTTAAAAATATTTATATTTATATCTAATTTGAATAATTGTTAAAAAAATATGAAATGATAAAAAAATTATGTAGAAAAATTTTGAATAAAAGTCTTTATTTTTAGGCTTCTTTTTCATTTTTTCTACATAACTAAATTTTCTACATAAAATGGAAAAAAGGTGCTGTTGAATAAATAAATGTTTTTACTCAACAGCCCTTTTTTATATATTTTATTTTCTTTATTTAAAGTAGAAAATAAAAAAGGACTTATTGTTAATTAATTATTTTTCTAATTATCAACAGCCCCTTTCTACTTTTTTCTAAAAACTTTAAATAGTCTATTTTTTCTTATTACTTTTTAATAAATCACGAATTTCTTGTAATAGTAATACTTCATCACTTAAAACAACTTCTTCTTCTACTTTTTCTTCTTCTTTCTTATGATGAGATAATTTATTAATCATTTTAATAACTGTAAAAATACAAAAAGCAATAATTAAGAAATCAACTACATTTTGAATAAAGATTCCATATTCAATTGTTGCATTACCAATTTTAATTGTTAAATTAGAAAAATCATGTCCTCCAATAATAACCCCAACAATTGGCATGATAATATTATCTACTAAACTAGAGACAATTTTACCAAATGCACTACCAATGACAACACCAATAGCCATGTCTAAAACATTTCCTTTAGCAATAAATTCTTTGAATTCTTTAACAAAATTTTTCACCTTCTACTCCTCCTCACTTATGGCTTATTATATCCCATCCTAAATCTTTTTTAAAGAGAAAAATGACAAAAGCATGCAAATAACTTAATAAAAAGATCGGATGATAGAAAATGGTTTTAATAAATAAATTTTTTGATATCTTTAAATTATGTTCTTTTATTAATAATATAAAAGTCATTAAAACCGTTAAAAAATATAAAATAAGTAAAGAAATAATAATATTTTTAGTAAAGCCGATTAAGATAAAAAATGAACCGCTAACAAATAAAACCCCAGGAATGATTCCTAAAGCAAATTCAAAATTAGACCTTTTATTAACTTTTCTTTTAAAAGAATTTAAAAATAAAGTTATGATATTTTTAAACCAATTAGTCATATATCCTTTAATCCAACGGCTTCTTTGTTTAATACTTACTTTATAATTATTTGGTTGGGTATCATAAAAGATTGCTTTAGGATTATATGTTGTTGAAATTTCATTTAAAGTTGCATAAATAGAACATTCATAATCTTCTGTTAAACTATGAAAAGGAAACGTATGCCATTCTTTGATCAATCTTCCATGAATATAAAATCCTGTTCCAGAAAATAATATATTACTCAAATGTTTTTTACAATTTAAATTACGATATTCATTTACTAATAAAAAAGTTAGCCAAGCACTTATACTAATCTCATTATCTATATTTTTTAAAGCTCGGTACCCTGTAGTCATTGTATAACCTTCTTTATATTTATATATCATTTGTTTAATAAAATCTTTATCTAAAACATTATCAGCATCAAAAATAAAATATAAATCATAATACTTCTTTTTCTTATCTAAATCTTCAATTAATTCTTTTAAAGCATAACCTTTAGTTTTTAAATCTAATTGTTTTCTTACAAAAACATTAACCCCATATTCTTTAGCTATTTTAACCGTTTTATCATTATTACTTTCAACAATAATATAAATATTTTCTTTTTTAACTAGATAAGTTTGTTTAAAAATCGATTTTAATAAATCTTCTATTACATTTGCTTCATTTCTAGCTGGAATTAAAAGAGCAAAATTTGGATTCTTTTTAATATCAGTTTCTAAATTATAATGACTATTTTTACCTAAAAGTATTTTAATAATTTCTAAAATTATCCATATTAAAAGCAAACATATTCCTATTTTTAAAAAGATATTCATCTTTTAACCTCAATAACTTTCATATTTGTATAGCTTTTCTTTAAAACGTCATCACTAAAATAATTATCAAAAAATTTACCAATAAACGTTGCAGCAGGATAGCCATTTTGTCTAAATGATTGTCTAATTACGGCTCCCCAAGATATAGTAAAATCAAAAGCTAATAAAACGATTAAAATATTAGTTAAAATTTTTCCAAATTTAACAGGAAAACTCTCGACAATATTAGAGATTGTTGGATAAAAAAATTTAACTAAAACTAAGGCTAATAAACCCCATACTATGGCAAAAGGAATTGTTGTTCTACCATTGATATTTAATATTTCATTACTATAATCCCAAGATACTGTGCCTAAGAAGGTTTCTTGTAAAAAACTAATTAAGTATTCAAAACTTCCTCCTAATAAAGCTC
Organism: uncultured Bacilli bacterium; assembly: GCA_947623995.1. Lineage (GTDB taxonomy): Bacteria > Bacillota_I > Bacilli_A > RF39 > UBA660 > Ventrenecus. Next base: position 3,945 of record CANQIN010000044.1, read on the forward strand.
CTTCTAAAATAATTTGCCAATCTTTTTTTTTCTTTCTACCAATTATTCCAATCATAATAATAGCTCCAAAACCATAAACTGGACTTATTGGTCCCCAAATAACTCCTCTTCTTAATTGCCAGACTAATTCATGAGTGAAATGATAATGCATAAATAAGTTTAATAATTCTTCATAATACGCCCCAAAAACACAGCCAAACAAAAATATCCAAAAAAATTTATAAAAACATCTTCCGCTAGCAAATTTTTTATTTTCATTAATATTTTCCATATCTTCACTTCCACATTATAGTAATAATATCACAAAATTATCACAAAAAAAAGAGGCTTCTACCAAGAGCCTCCTCCGCCTCCACCAGATCCACCGCCAGAGAATCCACCTCCACTTGATGAACCACCAGAAGAAAAGCCACCGCCGCCTCCACCTCCACTAGTAGGTTTAACACCGGTAAAACTTCTAATATCATTAACAGTATGGGTTATAAAATGATTAAAACGATAGAATTCAAAATCAGAGCCATAATACCAATTAGGAGCTTGTAAATTAATTGCTTCAAATTTATTTATCCAAGTATCAGATATATCTAAAACATAAGTATAAGGTAATATTTCATAAAAATATTCAGGATTTTCTAATACTAATTTTTCTAATTGGTCTTTTTCAACTGTTTCTAAGAAATTTTTAAATCCTTTAATTTTTCCTAAAATCTCCATTCCATATTTATTTCTTTTAGGCATAAAATTATATATTATAACCATTAAAACTAAACAAACTATAGCCACTATAAAACTGGTTATTAAATATGGAAAAATACTTAATATAGTTCCTACAATTCCCAAGAAAAAGATCGAAGAATGAATTATAATAAAAACCGCTAAAAAAATTGATTTAGTTTTAATAATCATTTTATAAAATGGTGTATAAAATAATATTAAAGCAATTGGCATAATTCCAAACATTATATACCCATTAACAGCTAAAGGTAATAAAAAGGTAAAAATAACAGTTAGAATTATTAAAAATAAATTATAATTAGCTTTTTTATCAACCATTTTATCAAAAATTAAATTTCGATTTTCTTTACTCATAATTTCTTTTTTTAATTTTTCAGTAGTTCGATAAAAATTATCATATAAATCATTTGAAGTAACTTTAGTAGCCCCATATTTAAATAAACCATCCATAAAAGTTTTTTCTAAATTATTGTCACCATCATAATCTTTTAATTTAGTTATTTCAAAATCGTTTTTACTAAGTAAAGAAACATTTTTTCTTTCTTTAATTTTTACATAACCTTTATTAGCTAAATATATTAATAATGATGTTATATCTTTATCTCTAACACTACCACGATACATATATCCTAATTCTAAACTATTTAAATTATCAGGAGGATAAAATTCAACTGTCTCAATAACTTTTTCATCACGTCCAAATATAAACCAAAGAATAAATGATAATATTAAACTAACAATACTGATAATAATACTTAAATCTTCAAGATTAAATCTTTTCTTAAAATAACCTTCTTCTAAAGGAATCCTAATTGTTAAAGCTTCATGAGCATCTAAAAGACCATTATAACTTCCCTTAATAGTATTTCCATTAACTTGATAAGTAATGTCATTACTATTTATTGTTCCATAAGTTCCACTAGAAAAACCCATTTTGGAGGCATCAAAACTTTTAGGCATTTCAATATTAAAAGTTACATTATTAATTGTTGTATCCCAATCAGTTCCAATAAGATTAAAATAAAATTCATCAAAATCTTTATTTTTCTCACTTCTAAATAAATCATAAGTATAATTGATCATATAAGTTTGTAATCCCGTAACATAAGAATATGCTGATCCAATTTTAATAAAATATAAACCACTTTCTTTAGATGTTTCATAAGGAGCATCTACCCCAACATTTTTAACTTTAGCATAAGTTTTATCAGTACTACCATCAGCTCTAGTAATTTCATTTTTTAAAGGAATTGAACGATATATCCCGTGTTTTTGAATCTTAAAATTAGCCGTTATATTTTCCGTAATATCATAAGAATTATCTTCATTTACTTTAATATAAATTTCATACTTATCAATAGTATAATCATAAGCTTTAACCCCAAAGGGCATAACTAAAAAGATAAAAATTATTAATTTAACCAATTTTTTCATAAATTAACCTCAACATTATCTTTTTCTTCTTTTTCAGCACTAAACATTGGATAAGTTTTAAATCTAAATATTTTAGCAAACAAATTATTAGGAAAAACCATTAACTTATTATTTAAAATTCGCACTGTAGCATTATAATATTTTCTAGCATTAACTAATTCATCTTCAATCAAAACTAATTCTTTCATTAATTTTTGAAAACTATCATTAGCTTTTAATTCTGGATAATTTTCTTTAATCGCAAGTAAAGTTGAAACCACATCTTCTACTTCACTATCATGGTCTTTTTTTTCATTATTACTTAAAGAATCATAATTTTTACTACGAGCTTTTATAATACTTTCAAAAGTGGTTTTTTCATAAAAAGAATACCCTTTAATCGTATTAACTAAATTAGGAATTAATTCCCATCTTTTCTTTAAATAAACATCTAAAGTCGCAAAAGCTTCTTTAACTTTATTTTCATATTTAATAAAACTATTAAAGAAATAAATTGCCACAATAATTAAAATAACTAAAACAATTATAAGATACTTCACTTTTCTATCACCTAATATTATATTAGCAAATTTTTTAACAAAAGTCTTTAGCAAGTTGTTCTAACTCATTAATTTTTTGTTTATATTTGTCAAATTCTAAATCATCTATTGATTTAAAATATTTTAAAGGACAATTATTTTCTTCAATTAAAAATTGATAATTATCACTTAAATTATTAATATTAATTAAATCAACAACATTATTTTCTTTATTTAATATTAAATAATTTTCTTTATTAATCATATTAGTTACAATCATTTTAGGTTCCAAAAACAAATCATCTTTATGATTATTTAAATAATTTTTATTAGAAATTAAATATAAATTACTAGCAATTTCTTTATCATTAGCTTTTCTTTTAACCACCAATTCTAAATCTTTTTTTAAAAATTGCTTTTCAAAAAGCGTATAGTATATTCCTCCTTCAATAATAATTTTTTTCATTTGCTTTTTAAAATAATTATTATATAAAATAATAGCATTATAACAATGATCTTTATCTTCAAAAATATAATAATATTGTTTTTTAAATTTAATTAAACAACCAACTGTCGCTGGACTAACTCGTGCCTTAACTCGATTTAAATATTCTTCTTCATGCTTATTAATCAACATAATTTCTCTTAAATCAAAAGTATTAATTAACTGAATTTTTTTATTTTTCTTAATTTTACTTTTATCAGCAAAATTAAAACCATAAATAATATTATTAATTACAACTTTATTTATCGATTTAGCTTTTTTATTAATCAAAATTAAATATAAATATTTTTTATCAATTTGATAAACATAATATTTATGATTTTGATATTCAATTAAATCCCCAGCATCATAAAAATATTTTATTTTATTTAAAACTTTTTGATCCAATTTAGCTTTTTTCTGCTTTGATACCATAAAAACATTTTTAATTAATTTATTAAAATCATTATTAGTAAGATGGGCAATCTTTTTAAGATATTGATATTTAGTTATTTCATAACTTTCAAAAGTCTTAACATAACAATTTTTATTTAAATTATATTTTAATTTTCCTAAGAAAAAATAAACATAAGGATTATTAAGATTTTGATGAGCATTAGAAGTACATTGTAAAGCATAAATTTTAAATAAGTTTTTTTTAATAATTATATATGGACTTATTTGATGATTTTTACCTAACTCTGCTTTTTCTTCTTCATTTTGATATCTTCTTGCTAATATTATATCCCCTACTTTTAAATTCTTTTTCCAAAACATTACTATCACCTACTAATAGTATATAATATTAGCCAACTATTATCAACATAAAAAAAGATATGAATTTACATATCTTATTTACCATTTACTTGATTCATTACTTCAGCCGCAAAGTCTTCATTTCTTTTTTCCATTCCTTCACCAACTTCATAACGAATAGCATATTTTAATTCACTATTATTATTTTTTAAGAAACTTTTAATAGTTAAACCATTATCTTTAACAAAAACTTGTTCATTTAAACATATTTCTTTATAAAATTTATTAATACGTCCTTCAACCATTTTTTCAGCAATGTCAGCAGGTTTTCCTTCATTCATTGCTAATTCTTTTTGAACAGCACGTTCTTTTTCTAAAACATCTGCTGGTACATCACTTATAAAAGTGTAAGTTGGACGCATTGCAGCTTGTTGCATAGCAACATCTTTAGCAGCTTCAACATTATCACCAGTAATAACAACTAATGATGCGATTTTACCGCCCATATGAATGTAACTTCCAAAAGTTTCGTTGTCTTCTTTATTAACAATAGTAAAACGACGGAATGAAAGTTTTTCTCCAATCTTCGCAATTTTAGCAACGATTAAATCTTTAATAGTCATGCCACTTTTGGTAGTTAATTCATTAGCTTCTTCTATTGTTTTAGCATCACTTTTTAATAAAGCAGCACCGATTTCATCTATCATGCTCTTAAATTCTTCATTTTTACTAACAAAATCAGTTTCACTATTAACTTCTAAAATAACCGCTTTATTACCTTCAACATAAATATTAGCTAAACCTTCTGCAGCAATACGACTTTCTTTTTTAGTAGCTTTAGATATACCTTTTTCTCTTAAATAATCTAAGGCTGCATTCATATCACCATTAGTCTCTGCTAAAGCCTTTTTACAATCCATCATTCCTGCTCCGCTTGTTTCACGAAGTTCTTTTACCATACTAGCAGTAACTTCCATAATATCCCTCTTTTCTATTTTTCTTCTTCTACTACTTTTTTAGGTTTACGACCTCTTTTAGGTTTTTCCTCAGTAGTTTCTTCTTTTACTTCTTCTTTTTCTTCAGCTTTTTTCTTAGTTGTCTTTTTAGGTTTTTCTTCTTTTGGTTCTTCAACAATAGGTTCTTCTTTAGCTTTTTTAGTTTCTTTCTTTGGTTTTTCTTCTACTTTTTCTTCAACAATTGGTTCCATATCAGTGACATAATCAACTAATTCTAAATTATTAGCTTCACATATTGCATTTGTTAAAGCTCCTAAACAAACTTTAATTGAACGAATTGCATCATCATTACCTGGAATAATATAATCTACATCATCAGGATCACAATTAGTATCAATTAAACCAAATACTGGTATATTTAATTTTCTAGCTTCTCTAATTGCATTAATTTCTTTTTTAGAATCAACAATTATTAAAGCTTGAGGTAATTTAACCATTCCTCTGATACCTTCTAATAAACGATTTAATTTGTCATATTCTTTTTTAAGTCCAATAACTTCTTTTTTAGGTAAAACGTTAAATACACCATCTTGTTCCATTTTTTCAATTTCTTCAAGACGATTAACTCTTTTTCTAATTGTTCTAAAATTAGTTAATGTTCCACCTAACCAACGTTCAGTAACATAAAAAGAATTACTTCTTAATGCTTCTTCTTTAACAACTTCTCCAGCTTGTTTTTTAGTACCTACAAATAAGAAAGTACCACCATTAGTTGCAATATCTTTTAAAGCATCGTAAGATTTTTCAAATTCCTCCATTGTTTTGTCAAGGTCGATAATATAAATATCATCTCTTGCTCCAAAAATATACGGTTTCATTTTAGGATTCCATCTTTTTGTTTGATGTCCAAAATGAACACCAGCTTCTAATAAATTATTCTTAGAAACTACGGCCATAATAAACTCATCTTCCTTTCGTTATTCTTCTGCCTAGATCTCCTCACCTTTTTCACTCGATGCCACGAGCACTCGAAAAAGATAATCCCTAGTGCATGTTTATTTGCTTTATAAGCCAATGGTATTGTATCAAATTTTATGAAGACTTACAAGAAAAAATGAGCAATCTTTTTTATAGTGAACTTTTTAACCATTTTTATAATAACTTTCATAATTATAGTCCAAGTTTTTTCGTAATTTCAAATTCAGTTTTATAGTTAGAATTTCTATTATAACCTGTGTAAGCTGCAAATATAGGAGAAGTAGGATTAACTATATACGTAGTATTTCCAATTTTTTTTTCTGATATTATCTGATATAACATATAATCCAGAATCTAAATTTTCAAAATTTACATTACCATTAGTATCAGTAACCATAGTAAAATCAGGTTCTATATGTCTTAATCTAATTGTATTACTCAAATAATCGCCAAATTTTCTTGCTTCATCATAAGTACTTTGGAAATTTGTTATATTATCAATATTAAAAAATGAGTTTAATGTGTCCTGTGCTGTATTTATTTCTTCCTCATTATTATCATAAACATAATCTTTTATTTCCTCCGTTAATATATAATTGTTATTTTCATTTAGAACGGCTATTTTAAATAATTTGACCTGCAGATTACTTAATATTGTATCTTCATATTTTAAATTGAAATTTAAATCAAATGTGTTATTTATAGAATCTATATGTATATATTGAATATATGGAAATCCTGGTTCATATTGAGTAAATTCAGTATAGTCTGTTATTGTTTCATTTACCTGCTTTATCTACTACTTTCATTCCATATGTATTTCCAGCATTATTATCACAATTACCATGTTCAAAAACCAATTTTTCGGAATTATTTTTTTGAGGCATTTCTTCTATTAATTCATCATTTTTATAAAAAACAAAATAAATATCACTGTTACCAAAATAATCTACTTTTCCCTTCATCATCGGAAATTCTGCACTCTCTGTAAAACTAGCAAATGTTTTATACATCAAAAAAGAAAAACCTACTAATACAATTGCACTAATGCTTATTAATATTACTTTTCTTCGTTTCTTTCTTTTATCAACATACTTTTCTAACTTGTCGAGTAGACGATTTCCATTCTTATCCATAAATTCCTCTCTTCCTAACTTTGTGAGGTAGATACAGAACTATCG
>CANQIN010000045.1 GCA_947623995.1 uncultured Bacilli bacterium
GAATATCAGTTTATATTATTTCTATTGAAGTTACCATTCCCTTTTTTTTCTTTGTCCATTCTATTGGGTACAGTTCAATGTATGTAAAAGAAGTGTTTCTTTTTTTTCTAAATTATTAATAATACTCAGCATTTCTTTATGATAATTCATTTAGATCACCCATTAAAATAAACTAAACGATATTTTATCACTAGAAGAATCTAAATACAAGGTGCCTTTTTTACCTTCTAAAGTAGCATAAATATCAATATAATTATTTAATTTATCTAAATGAATAGTATTAGTATAAACATGATTACCATCATTCATTTGTAAGAAAAATCTTGTTTCATCAATTACTACATCACCATTTTTCCATGGATCATAAATTATTTCACTTATTAAAGATATAACATCTTTATCTAATTTATTAAAACCATTAATTAATTTTTCATATAATTCATCTGGTACGTAATTAGTAAGAATTGGAACACCCTGTAAATTATTAGTTTCAACTTCTTTAAAATTACTCAAAATTAAACGATTTTTATCACGATTAAAAAATAAAGGTCTTGCTTCATCAATTATAAATGTTATCTCACCAAGTAAATTTTTCTTAATTTTAACATTATTAATATAAGGATTCTTTAATAAAGATTCTTTTACTTTATGATTATTAATACAAAAAAGGCACGGATAATTATTATATAAAGAATTTCCAATAATTTCATTATCAGTTACATAAGTATTACCTTTAACTACAATATGATTTGTAGGAATTAATTTAATACTTAAATAAATTATTATCATTATTAATAAAATAACTAATATTTTAATTATTATTTTCCATTTTATCTTACGTTTAATTTTTTTCTTTTTATTTTTCATATTTTCACCAATCTATTTTAATTTTATCAAAAAAAATAATATTTGAAAATCTATCTATATTAAAAATGACTAAACTTAACATGTTTAGACATTTTTAGTTTTGGCTAATATTAATTTATTATTTATTTTTAAATTTTCAGTAATATTCATATCTACAGTTTTAAATAAAATATTATTTTCAAATAATTGGCAAATAGATAACTGTTCTTTGAAATCATTTTCAAGTTCTGCTAAAATTTTTTTAAATTTATAATCTGATATATTATAAGGAATATTTAAAATGAGTTCATGTCTTAAAACTTCATTTTTTTCTATGGCATCTTTCTTGGCGTTTTCATAAGAATCGTATAAATTTAAAACAGTATTTAATAAAGAATCATTATATGAATTTGGTAATACTTTAGGCCCTATATTATTTTCTTTATGAAGAAGATATTTTTTAAACATAGTTAAATTTTTATATGGAAAAATTACTTTATGAAATATTTTAAATTTATCAACTGAAATATATTTTAGAGAAGATTCTATTACCCAACATTTTGAAACAATATAACCTCTAATTATATCTTGATAATTTACAGAATATCCTCCTTCTTCTTTTAATGGTAAAATTGCATATTTTATAGGAAAATTATTTTTAATATCCATATTTATTTTTTCCTTTCTAATTTTAAATTTTCTTCCATGAAAAAATCATTTAAATTATCAATTATTTTTTGACATGTCTTAGTTTGAGAAAAAATAGCTCCAGTAGTTATGGTTCCCGTAAGAATTAAAGTAATAATAATTTTTCTTTTTAATCTAGTATTTACTATTACTTTATTTAAGTTTTCTTTTTTCTCTTCTAACATTATTTTTGTTTGCCATAAATTTAAATATTCATTTTCATCTATTTTATTTTTATATTTTTTTAAAAAAGTAAATAGTTCTCTTAAAAGATAGACTTTATGTTCAGGAATACAATCAATATAAGTATGAAGCATTTGGGCTAAATCATAAGCATCATAAAAATCATCTAAAATAATAACATCATTTTGTTTAATAATATCGCCTTTATTTAATAATTCTTCTAATTCTTTTTTTAATTTTTTAAAAAGTTTTATTCTAACTTGGTCTGTTTCATAGTTATCTTTATTATCTATATCAATTTCTTCTTTTAGATATTGTTTACATATTTCATAAAAATTTATGCAGAATTCATATTGTTCTTTTTTCAAAAATTATCACTCTCCTATTAATTTTTTGATTTCAGTATAAATTATATGTGCACTGTTAAAAGTGGACTCTTCATGCATTAAAGCTTTCATATGGGCTCTTTTCCTAGAATCTTCTAATAAATTATCAATTTCTTCTTCTAATTTTTTTGGTGTTATATCTTTTTCTTCTAATAATATAATACATTCTTTATTGGCTAATTCTTTAGCATTATAGTATTGATGATTATTAGCCACATTAGGACTAGGAATAATTATAGAAGGTATTTCTAAAGCCAGAATTTCTGATAAACTACCAGCACCGGCTCTTGATACTACTATATCAGATATTTTAAGTAAACCTGGCAATTCCTCTAAGTATGGTAAAACTTTAACGTTTTTAGGAAAATTAGTATTTTTAGTAAATTCTTCATAATGCATTTTTCCGGTAATATAACATACTTCATAATCTTTACTACCAATATTCATTAAATATTTTTTAACTTTGTTATTTAGGGAATCACTACCTAGAGAACCTGCTACAAAAGTAATTAATCTTTTACCAACCGTTAAACCTAATTCTTTTTTATCTTTTTTAGGCACTTTTAAGGCTTTTGCCCCACTAGGATGACCAGTATAAATAATTTGCCCATTAGTTTCAAAATATTCTTTGCTTTTTAAGAAAGTTACTCCTATTAAATCGGCATATTTAGCAATCATTTTATTACTTTTACCGGGAATACTATTTTGTTCATGAATAAATGTTTTAATATTTAATTCTTTAGCCGCTTTTAAAACGGGATAAGTAACATATCCTCCAACTCCAATAACAACATCAGGTTTAAAATCACTCATAATTTCCCGACATTTTTTAATTGCTGAATTTATACAAAAGATATTTTTAAAATCTAAAAATATATTTTTCGTAAAACCATAAATTGTAATTGGAATATACTTTATACCTAATTTGGGAATTAAATCTTTTTCCATTCGATTATGAGTACCAATATATAATACTTCTAAATTAGGTTCATTTTTTTTAAATTCATCTATGATTGCTAATGCTGGATTAATATGACCCATTGTTCCTCCAGCTGTTACAATAATTTTCAAATCAATCACCTTCTTACTAATAAGTATATCAAAATATTATTAAACTTAGACGAAAAATATTATTATTTGACATAAACTTGGCTATTTACTTTTTTTGCTTCTTTTTTCATATACTTAATTAGAGTTGATATTTATGAATAAAAAATTTGATCGTACACTATTTATAATGGTTTTAATAATTGCTATTTTTGGAATTGTGATGATTTATTCAGCTAGTAGTATTTGGGCTGATTATAAATTTCATGATGCTTTTAAGTTTGTTAAAAGTCAAAGTATCTTTTTTCTTATAGGAGCTATTTTAATGTATGTAATAAGTAAAGTTGATTATAATTTTTTTAAGAAAAAAGCTAATTTAATTTTAGGTATTTGTTTTATTCTTTTAACTTTAGTTTTAATACCTGGAATTGGTAGTGTAAGAAATGGTTCTAGAAGTTGGTTTAGTATTGGCGGTTTAGGTATTCAACCAAGTGAATTTGCGAAAATTGGTTTAATTATTTATACAGCTAAATATTTAAGTAGTAATAAAAAAGAATTACGAAGTATTAAAAAAGGCATTTTACCAATTCTTTTCGTAATTATGGTTTTCTTTTTACTTATTATGTTAGAACCAGATTTTGGAACCGCAATGGTTATTGTTTTAACTTTAGTATCTTTAATTTTTATCAGTGGTGTGAAAGTTTCTTTTTTCTTAAAAATAGGTTTAGTTGGTTTATTAGGAATTGTGGCCTTAATTATCGTGGCACCTTACCGTATGGCAAGAATAGTTTCATTTTTAAATCCATGGTCTGACCCTCTAGGAAGCGGGTTTCAAATTATTCAATCATTGTATGCTATTGGACCAGGTGGACTTCTTGGTCAAGGTTTTTTAAATTCTCATCAAAAACATTTCTATCTACCTGAACCTCAAACTGATTTTATCTTTTCCATTATTTCCGAAGAATTTGGCTTTTTAGGGGTTTTAATTGTTACAAGTTTCTTTGGTTTTATCTTTTATCGAACAGTTAAAATATCTTTAAAAACAAATGATTTATTTGGTAAATTTTTAGCTTTTGGTTTAGGAATAGGTATTGTTATTCAAGCTGTTTTAAACCTCAGTGTAGTTATTGGTCTTATCCCAGTTACAGGTGTTACTCTACCATTTTTTAGTTATGGTGGTAGTAGCTTATTAGTAACCATGATATCAATGGGAATTATTTTAAATATTTCAAGAAGCAAATAAAAAGAAAATTAGGATGTTGCTAATCTTCTTTTTCACTTTCTAAATTTAATTCAATATTATCTATTGAATAACCATCTTTAACATCTTTAATATTTAAATTTTCAATAAATAAAGTTGCTTTAAAGTCTTTTTTGGATAATTCTATTGCTTCTTTTAAATCTGCATTTAAACTTAAATCTAAATTTTTAATTGGGGTCTTTAATGAAACATTATTATTAGATTTTTCACCTCTTGCTTCACTAATAATTAAAACCATATCATTACCATTTTTAACTTCTTTATCAAAATTATAATCAAGTGGTTTAATTTCTGTTAAATGAATTGATTTAGCATCATGATATAACTCTTGATATATTTCTTCAGTAATAAATGGAAAGAAAATACTAAAATCTTGTAGTAATTTATATAAAATTATATATATTGTTTTTTGACCTGAATATCTTGGTATTTCTCCAAATTCTTCTGGACGATATAAACGATGTTTAACAATTTCAATATAATTGTCACAGAAATTCCAAAAGAATTTTTCTAAATGATTTAAAGCAAGTCCTACTTCATATTCATCTAAATATTTTATAAAACCTTTTTCCATATCTTGGAATATTCCTAATATCCATTTATCGACATATTCAAAATCTTTAAATTCTTTATCTTTATAATCTTGTAAATGCATTTCAATAAATTTAGAAACATTCCATATTTTATTAATTAATTTTTTACCTCTTAGAAGTGTTTCTTCACTAAACACAATATCAGTACCAAGTCTTCCTGAACCGGCCCAATATCTTATGACATCAGCTGAGTATTGTTCAATTAATTTTATAGGTTCAACATTACTATTACCTTTTGATTTACTAATTTTTTCACCTTTATCTGCCATAACAAATCCGGAAATCATTACATTATTCCAAGGACGAGTACCAAAATGATAAAAACTTTTAACAATGGTATAAAAATCCCAAGTTCTAATAATTTCTGAGGCATTAGTTCTAATACTCATTGGTTTTAGAAACTTTTCATAATTATCTTTTTCTCCATAGCGCATATTGATTAAAGGTGTTACTGAAGAAGTTGCCCAAGTATCCATAACATCTGTTTCCGGAATAAATTCGCTACAATGACAATTAGGACATTTTTCTATACTAGGTTTATCGACTATCGGATTAACAGGTAAGTCTTCTTTTTTAGCAAATATTGGTTCACCACATTCTTTACAATACCATACAGGAAATGGTACGCCAAAATATCTTTGCCTTGATATACACCAATCCCAAGCAATATTATTTACCCATTCATCATATCTATTATGCATATGTTCTGGATACCAATTAATTTCATTACCAATTTTTAAGAAATCTTCTTTATGATTCATAATATCAATGAACCATTGTTTCATTACGGCATATTCTACTTCTTTGCCACATCTTTCATGAGTTTGAACTTCATGTTCTAGTTCTTCTATTTTAACTACAAAGCCAGCTTGGTCTAAATCTTCAATAATTTGTTTTCTAGCTTCTTTAATTTTTAAGCCTCCATAATTTTTTACGGAATCAACAATTCGACCATCATCTGTAAAAATATATTTTAAAGGTAAATTATACTTTTTCCACCAGAAAATATCAGTTTGGTCACCAAAAGTACAACACATAACTACTCCAGTACCTTTATCAGCATCAACTTTTTCATCAGCTATAATTGGCACATCAACATCAATTATCGGAATATGAGCAGTTTTACCAATTAAAGAGTTATGTGCTGTATCATTAGGATTTACAAAAACACATACTATTGCTGGCAATAATTCTGGTCTAGTGGTCGCTATAATAAATTCTTCATTATCTTCAACCGTTTTAAATTTAATATAATTAAAAGTTGTTTTAATTGTTTTGGTTTCTAGTTCAGCTTGAGCAATTGAAGTTAAACATTCATTACACCATAAAGCTGGACTTTCTTTATGATAACAATGACCTTTGCTAGCTAAATCTAAAAATGATGTTTGACTAATTTTAATTGTTGATGGACTAACCGTTTTATAATGAATATCCCAATCTGTACTTACTCCCATTTTACTAAATAATTGTTGAAATTCTTCTTCATATTTATCAGTTGTTTCATAACAAAGTTTAGAAAATTCTTCTCTACCTATTTCATGGGCTTTCTTTCCTTGTTCTTTTTCAACTAATCTTTCACTAGGCAAACCATTATCATCAAATCCAAAAGGATAAAAGATATTATATCCTCTAAGTCTTTTATAACGTGCGATCATTTCTGTTTGCGAATATGAAAAAATATGTCCGATATGAATTTTGCCATTTACTGTTGGTGGTGGCGTATCAATTGAAAAAACTTCTCTTTCATCAGGTTTAAATTCATAAATTTTATTTTCTTGCCAATAATTTAACCATTTACTTTCTTTTTCTTTGGCATCATATTTCTTATCTAACATTTTAATCTTCCCTTCTAAAATAAAAAAGATGATACCAAAGGAGTCATTATAGACGGTACCATCCTTAATTTAACTTTTTTTTGATAACGGATTATATCCGATTAAACTCCCTTGCAACCTTCCAAACTAACTCTTCTTTGTTTCCACCAACCACAAAGTCTCTATCAAAAGTATTTGTTTGTACTCCTCAAGTTCATCATTTACATTTTCTATTTTACAAAATATTATTTTATTATGCAAGCATTAATTTTTTTCATTTCATTATTGTAATATTTTTTGAAGTTTTAATACTTCTTGTTCAGTTAACCCCGTGGCATCAGTTATATATTTAATATCAGCTTTCATTTTTAAAAGATTTTTTGCAACAGTATTTAAACTACGTTCTTCACCACGTTCTTCACCAATTTTTATGCCACGTTCTTCTCCTATTGCCTGATTTTTTCTAGCTTCCCATTCTTCCCTTGCAAAATCCTTCCTAGTTTCTTCATTATTTAAAAATTCTTTTAGACATTCCGTTATGCTCATTAAGACATCATCTCCTTTACTTATTTTTTTCATTTCTTTTATACTTTTGGCATTAAATAATCTAAAATATTTATTTAATTTATCATTTGTACCTACATTATAATCTTCTTCTTTTATTTTGTCAAGATTTATAAAATAGATAATAAAATCATCATCTAATATACCAAATATTTTTCTATCAATATCTAATAATCCATATTTACTAAATCCTATATTACCAGCCATTTTTCCACAAATATTAACTTGAATAACTCTTTTGGGAAGATATTCTTCGCCACATTTTACTTGAGTCCCATATATTCTAAAAGCATAGCTTTTACTTTTATTAGTCTCACGTTTTCCTAAAACAGTATAAGCTTCTAGATTAAGTATAACATCATTAAATTCAGCAACAATGTCACATCTTAACTTTTTATCGTTATATTCCGTTTCAGGTAAAACATCTTCACTTTTAAGTAGGACGTCTTCATGCTTATATTTAGTATTAAAAAAAGCATTAATAAAATCAAGAGCATATTCTTCTTTACTAAAAACATGATTAAAACAGCTGTCATCAAATATTGGGTGAAATTTTTTTGCCATTTAAACTAATCTCCTTTCTGAAATCCATTAAAACAAAAAAAAATAAATAGCAAAATACCAATTTTGAGATTCAGATTAAAATTGGCTAACGAATTTTCAAAATTGGTCTAGCGAATTTTCAAAATTGGTAAAAAAAAAATAATACCAATTTTCAATTTTGGTATATTTTTTTAATTTACATAAATTTACACTATTTTACAGCATTATTTAATTTTAATTATTTTATTAATTTTCTTCTTCATCTTGTGGTTTTTCAGTATTTACAGGAGTAGATTCTTCATCTTCTTTTTCTTCTTCTTTTGGTTTAACATATGCTTCAGTTGTATCAATAATTATTTTTTTAGAATCATATTCATGATCATTTTTAGCTACTTCAACAATAATATTTTTATTATCAAAAGTAATATTAAAGGCTTTTACTCCATCACCATAATATTTATCAATATTTAATAAAATATTTTCAGCAGTATTATTAACAGCTTCTTCAGCATTATATTTAAAGATACTTAAATATGCCTTTTTATCTTTTTCATTTCTACTAACTGCAGCATAATAATTATCATAAAGTTCAATATATTCATAACCATTACCATCACTATCTTTATCAAAAGCAGATACATAATATTTATTATCTTTAATATATTTTAAATTATTGTGATTATAATCAACTATTGGACCATTTTTAGCAGTTGTAAGAACTCTTCCACCAATATCTGCTAAGAAATAACTACCATCTGTTTCAATAACATAATAATCACCTAACCTTTTTAAACTATTATATTTAAATTCTAATTGAACATCTACGGAATTAGCTGTTATTTTAGCAAGACCATAACTTCCTGATCTTTCAGACTGGGCAATATAGTAGAATGGACCATTATCTACATTATTTAATTTATCTGCTTTATTATAGATTTTAGCATCAACTTTAGTGTACCAAGCTTTAGTACTACCTTCTTTTAAATCATATAAAACAATTGATTCATTACCATCTCTAATAAAGATATAACGATTATAAAAGACTGGCAATAATCCTAATTCATCATTATTATGTTTTTCTTTTTCATTAGCTGTATTTTCAGTAAGTAATGACTCATTTGCTATCGTACAATTATTTAAAGAAGCATTATTTGATTCAACATTATTTTTATTATTACATACATAAGAACCTAATAAATTTTCTTTTTTCTCATCACTATAGAAATATAATTTACCATTTAAATAATTCATAAATGCTAAGTTTTTAGAAAATTCCCCGTCAGTTAAATTAAGGGTTACGGTTTCTAAATCATCTGTATCATCTTCATAGATTGTTAAAATTAAATTTTTATCATATATTTCGGCATCAAATGATTTTTCTGTTTTAACTAGTTTATTCTTTTTATATGTAGCTATTGGATTAAAAGTGTTATTTTTAATAGCTATACCATCTAAATTCATAGGATGTTTTTCATAATCAGTAACATAAAGTTGCATTTCTCTAGCAAATATAACATATTTATCAAGTAATAAAGCAAAATCTCCTTTACCTACTTCTTTACCATGATAATCTAATACTGTATATTGATTTTCAACATTTTTAATTTTTAAATGTTCTTTATTAGCACCCACAATTGGATCTGACATGGCATTAGTAAGTGTTTCATTATTTTTATTTACAAGATAGAAACTACCATCTTTTTTAGCAACTAACCTTTCTAAATCTTTATCATCTTCTAATACTCCTAAATAATCATAATCATAATTTATAGTCGTTTTAGCTTCATCATCATTAAATGTAACTAAACCATATTTATTATCCATATTTTTTAGAATAACAGCATCTTCAATAAAATCATAAGCTTTAACTAGTAAAAATTCTTCTTTTACTTCATTATCTTTCATATCATATAATTTAATGATATCATCATTTTCGCTTTTATTATCAAAGACAAAGACAAAACGTTCATTGTAGATTTTACTTCTAATGTTTATTTCTTCACCATCATCATTAATTTTCTTTAATCCATCAAATTCATCATCATTAGTTAAATAAGCGACAAAACATTTATTTTCGTCTTTATTTGTACATTCATAAGTACCAAGTTCTTCTTCATCATCTAAAAAATGTAAGATGCCATTTTCATAACGATAATTATCTTCTTCTAATATAACATCAGGTACATCCTGTTTTGGCGCTTCTTTCTTTCTAGTTAAGAAAAAGACCCCTACTCCTATTAAAATAAGAACTATAATACTCACAATAATAATTATTATTTTATTTTTCTTAGATAATTTAGACCACTTATTTTTTAATTTTTTAAAAATATTTTCTTTCTTATCTTTTTTCTTTTCTTCAGGTTCAAGGATCATCGTGTCATCTGGCATATGAAGTTGTTCGATTTCTTCTTGAAATTGTAAATCAGCTTCAGCCATATTTTCATCAACAATTTCTTCAATACTATTAATTGCTGATTCGGTTAACTCATCAAGATTTAATACTTCTTTAGTTGTGTGTAATGATTCATTTTCATCTTTCATTTTTGCACTCTCCTACTATAGAAAATATTATACTAAACTTTAATTTAATTCGCAATAGAAATTTTAGAACCCACGGCCGCCTCCACCGCCCCCATGTTTGACACTTTATTAATTTAATATTCAATTTTTCCTAGATTTTATCTAGTTTTTTTATTTTTTGAACTTGC
>CANQIN010000046.1 GCA_947623995.1 uncultured Bacilli bacterium
AAGCTTGCCTTTGTTTGTTATCTGTAATTTGCGTCAGCAAATTTAAAAATGGGACATTTTAAAAAAATCTTAACATAATTATAAGTTTTGAGTTTCATGTCATTTTTATATAAAGTAAAAGTTTATCATAGACAAATAATCTCTTATAATAATTTATTTTATGTTTTTAATATATTCTACTATTGCATTGGCTGTTTTTTCTACACCAATTGAAGAATCTATAAGTAAATCATAATTTTTATAATCTCCCCATGTTTTACCAGAAATTAATCTATAATAAGCAGCTCTGTTTCTATCAGATTTATTCATATTTTTAACGGCATTTTTTTCTGTATCACCATACATTTCATGCAATTTATTTACTTTGTATTCTTGATTAGCATAAATAAATATTCTTACTAGATTTTCATTATCTTTTAATACATAATCAGCAGCGCGCCCAACTATTACACAAGAACCATGTTCAGCAATTTCATTAATAATTTTATCTTGTGCTTTAATAGCATATTTTACAGGTGATGTTGTTAAATATAAATCATGCCATACATCATTTGTAGAGTTGATTTTAGAAACAAATTCTTTATCTAAACCACTTTCTTTAGCTGCTAAAGCCGTTAATTCTTTATAGTAATATGGAATATTAAGTTTTTTAGCTATTATTTCACCAATATATTTACCAGCAGATCCGTGTTCTCTTGAAATTGTTATAATTACACCTGGTTTTGATGATTTAATAACTACTTGTTCTTTTTCAGAAACTGTTACATTAGATAATTTTTTAAAGAACAATAGTGTTAAAGTTCCTGATATTAGTATTCCAATAAAATCTGAGATGGGAGCTGCCCATAACGGTCCTATCACGCCCATAAATTTTGGTAATATTATAACTAATGGTACAAAGAAGACAATATCACGACATAGTGATACAACAGCTGATTTTAAAGGTTCACCAACTGCTTGAAAAAATATAGAAATTACTTTTATTAAGCAAGTAAAAGTTACTAACATTAGAAAAATCCTAAATGTATTTATAGCAAATTCCATATAAAGACCATCAGATGTTCCAAATATTTTTATAATGATTTCAGGACATAATTCAAATACAATAGTTGATAGAATTCCTACTATAATGGAAGAAATGATTACTAATTTAAAAGTTTCTTTAACTCTTTCATATTTTTTAGCCCCATAATTATATCCAAGTATTGGCTGTGCTCCTAAAACAATTCCTACTACAATATTTATTACAATACTAAATACTTTCATACAGATACCAATTGTTGCAATAGGTATATCAGCACCGTACTTACTTAAAGCACCATATTTTGCTAACATAATATTACAAACTAATGAAATAACAACAATTGACATTTGGGTAATAAATGTTGATACTCCAAGTTTAATAACATTACTAAAAACTTCAAAATTCATTTTAAAACTATCTCTATTTAGTTTAAATGTTTTCGTTCTAAAAAAGTAAATTATGGAAAGAATAAATGATGCAATTTGACCTATTATAGTAGCCCAAGCTGCTCCTTTTATTCCCAAATTAAATCCAAAAATAAATATTGGATCTAGAATTATATTTAAAATTGCTCCAAGTAAGGTGGCTGCCATAGAAAATTTAGGTGATCCATCAGCACGAATTACACTATTTACTGAATTTGAAAGCATATAAAATGGTATCCCCAGTAAAATTATTTTAAAATAATCTCTTGCTAAATTAATTGTTACATCACTTGCCCCAAAACCATATAACAGTTTATCCATAAATAAGTAGCATAATATCATAAATATTATAATTATTACAAATGTTACTAATATACTATTTCCAATTGATTTATGAGAATTTTTAGTATCATTTCTTCCTTGGCATAAAGATAAATAAGCTGCTGAGCCATCACCTAAGCACCAAGCAAAAGCTACAGCTATAATCGTTATTGGATATACTACAGTTGTTGCAGCATTTCCTAAATAACCAACATTGCTATTTCCAACAAAAATTTGATCAACTATATTATATAAAGAACTAATAAGTAGTGATAAAATGCAGGGAATAGAAAATTGGAATAATAATTTAGAAACTTTTTCTTGTCCTAAATATTTATTGTCGTTTTGATTTTCCATTGTTTCTCCTCCTTCTTATTGGTTTAATCACTCACAGTTTTATTGCAAAAAAATAAGCGTATAAGAGTGTGAGCTCTTATACGCATAAAGCTGTGGCCGACTTGCTAATTATATAATATTTCAAAAAAATTTTCAAATAATTTTTACTAAAAAATTTAATATCATTTTTCATGATTAGAAACTATATAAAACTAACTACACTTAACTTCATATAAATATATATTATCTAAATGATATAATTTTTTAAAAGAAATATTTTTATTAGAAAACTCTGAAACATCAGTTAAAGAACCAACATAATCAATATTTAATTTACATAAATCATTAGAATTTAAAGCAATATGAACTTGGTCTTCATAAGGTCTTGTAAAACTTGTTTCATCATTAGTTAATCTTATTTCTACATGAGCATAACGATTATAAATATCTTCATATTTTAATTCTTCATCTAATAAATGATAAAAATCCATATTAGGATAAACATTAGTTGAATTAACTACTTTTAAACCATTAGCTATAAAATAATTGGGAAGAAAAATACTATCTAATAATAACCATTTTTTATCTTCATCTTTATATTTTTCTAATTCTTTAGCAATTGGTTTCTCATAAATCCCACTAAAACCTTTCATCAATGGATTAACCCAAATAGTTGAAAGAAGACATATGAAAATGGTACTTAAAAGTAATAAGTTTTCTTTTTTAGTAAGCATTAAAGCAAATAAAACAATTAAACAAAATGAACCAGCAATAAATATTTTAACTCCATGATTTGCAAATAATTCTTTATAACTAAAATAAGTAACTATTAAACTAATAATAACACTTAAAATTAATAAGGTATTTCTACTCTTTTTAGTTAATTTAATTTTATTTAAAGTTAAAATAGTAATAAAAACTAAAATATAAGAAATTATCACTACTAATCTTTCACCTGGAACTTTTGATAACAATGTTAATTTAGCAATAATACTTGGCATTGGTAATAAAGTATCCAAAACAAATAAAATTACTAACCCTATTAAGCAAATTAATAAAATATTATCTTTACGTTCTTTAATAATTAAATATAAAGTTAAAATGATACTAAATGGAAAAAATGAATAAAAAGTTGAAGCTTCACAAGGATTATCAATATTAAGATATGGAAATAATATTGATATTGGATAATAAAATAAATTTTTAAATCCGGCATTTCCTAAACTAATTCTTCTTCCTGGATAAATTGTATTGCTAATTATTTTATAAGTATCATAACTTTTCATAAAGAAAATAATTAAGAAGATTATAAACATACTAATTGGTATTAATAAATAACTTAAATCTTTAAGTTTAATTTTTTCAAGTTTATGATATTCATAAAGTATATATAAAGCTAAAATTAAATAAAAGTAACCTAATGGTACTAACCATGCTGGATATAAAGTAAAGAAAAATATTAAGAATCCAAAACCTATACCAATTGAATATAATATTTTCTTTTTCTTTTCCTTAGTATGCAATAAATAATAAAACATAATAATAGCTAAATTACCACCAATTAATTGTTCAACTAAATACTGCGAATACCACCAAAAAATAGCAGGTGAAAATGTCACTAAAATTGTTCCAAGCAAAGACAATTTCCTATTATCTTTAGTAAAAATTCTAAAAAATTCAAATGTAACTAAAAATAAAACAATTAATCTCCCCCACCAATAAAAAGACATTCCATAATCTCTTCCCAATAAAAGATAACCAATTAAAAATGGTTTAGTAACAATCATAATACTTTTAACTGGAACAGGTAAAGTTGTAAACATATCTGTAGGAACGCTTCTTGAAAAAGAATTATAATAAGCAAAATCATTATTAAACTGTGATAAAACATGAGAAGAATTAACAAACCATTCATCACTTCTAATAGCTCTTATCGGAGCCATAATTGAATTTAAACTACTAACTGGATAATTAGGTTCAATATAAGTATTCCACATTCCATAAGAACTACCATTAAATTTTCCTAAAACTAATAAAAGGAATAATAATAAGCCAAGCACAAATCTTTTTCTAAATAACCAATCATATAAACTTTTTAACGGTACAATAAAATGGCATAAAATAAAGAAACTAAATAGCCAAATTAAGATAAATAAAAATATATCAATTTTAAATATTACTGATAAATTAATACCATTATTTAAAATATAAACTGATAACAAATAAGCCATAAAAGTTTGAATAATTATTAATAACAATTTTAATTTCTTATTTTGAATCATCACAATCACGATCTTTCTAAAATTATTATAAACGATTTATTTTAAAATTAAAATTTTTTTTAAATTTAATTTTAATTCGACAAAGTTCTTACAACTCTTAGTTTATAATAACAACCTTGAAAGAGAGGTGAATTTAAAAATGGATACTACTACCTTAAAAGAATTTTGGCATGGTAAGTATAATAGGCCTTTTAAAGAAATTTTTGGGAATGAAAAATATGAAGATTTATTAAGAGAATTCTTACAAAGAGTTTTAAATAAAAAAATTGAAGAAATTACTTACTTACAAACCGAATTAAAAACTGGTAATTTAGTAGAAAGAGCTAAAACTGTTGATTTACTTGTTAGAACAGAAAAGAAAATTCTGCACGTTGAAATGAATACAAATAATCCAGCCTATTTACATCTTAGAAATGCTTGTTACTTTTTTAACAAAATAAGCTCCCAAACTAAAATTGGCGAAGACTATGATTTAGAATATGAATTCATTCATATTGATTTCACGTATAATATGAAAGACAACAAAAATGTGGTTGAAAAGTATACTATATCAAATGAAGATGGTTCTAAAAATTATTTAGATAACATTGAAATATGGGAATTCAACATGGACATAGCTAACAGTTTCTGGTACAATAAAGATGAAAAAAACATTAATAAATATAAACATTTAATAATGTTTGATTTAGATAAAGATGATCTAAAAACTTTAAGTAATGGAGATGATTTTGTGGCTAAGTATACTGATGAATTAACCAAATTAAATGACAGTGATGAATTTCAAAGTTGGATGACTTATGAAGAAGACCAACAAATGATTTTAAATACCGAAAAAAAGATGTCTTACAATGAAGGCTTAGAAAAAGGTAAACTTGAAGGTCAAAATGACAGTAAACTTGAAATTGCTAAGAAAATGTTAAATGATAATATACCTGTAGATAAAATTATGACTTTTACCGATTTATCTGAAGAAGAAATTTTAAATCTAAAATGAAAAAACATTAATAAATATAAACATTTAATAATGTTTGATTTAGATAAAGATGATCTAAAAACTTTAAATAATGGAGATGATTTTGTGGCTAGTATACTGATGAATTAACCAAATTAAATGACAGTGATGAATTTCAAAGTTGGATGACCTATGAAGAAGATCAACAAATGATTTTAAATACTGAAAAAAAGATGTCTTACAATGAAGGTCAAAATGACAGTAAACTTGAAATTGCTAAGAAAATGCTTCAAATGAAAACAGATATTGATTTTATATCAAAAGCTACTGGTTTAAGTAATGAAGAAATTCTAAAACTACAATAAAAAAAAATTTGCATAACCTGCAAGTTTTTTTAATTTTCAACAAATTTTACATCATCTAATTTATACCAACCTTCAATAACATCTTCACATACCCCTTTTAAACCAATAATTTGATAATTACTAATTTTATTTAATTCTTCTTCAGAATCAACAACAATATTTTGATTACCATCATTAATTAACATTGCTACTACTTTTCTTGGCAAACTATAATCATAATAACAACAGCTAAACATATCTAAATTTTCATCATAGTATACTTTAGTATTTAAATTAATTAAAAAACTACCTTTAAAATATTTATAATTATTTACTTTAACAGGATTATATTCAAAATAAGGCACAATTTTAGTTACGATATCTTTATTCTTAATTAATTTTTTATCAGTTTTAAAAATATTTTGAAATAAATTATTTATTTGAATTTCAATTTTTTCTTTTATTTTCTCATCCGTATCTTGTTTACAAATATAATTATATTTAGTTAAAAATTGAATTAAATTTTTTAAACTAGCATTTTCACTTTCTGTTAAACTAATATTTTGTTTCTTTAAATTAGCAATATATTTACCTAATCTTATAAACCAAAAAATTAAATTTAACTTTTCTTCTTTCCATTTATTATATTCATTTTTTAATTCTTCATTTATTTCTAATTTAGTTTCAATTTTTAATTGTAAAAAATGAATCTCTTCTATCTTCATAATTATTTTAAAATATTCATTTTGAACATTATTTATATTTATAGCTAATTCTTCTAATTCTTTAGTTTTATTAAATAGTTCTTGCATATTTAACACCTTTTATTCTTTCTAGTAAAAGTATATCATAAAACCTAAAATAAAAAAACCGCATTTGCAGTTTTCTTATTTTAAACGCATTCGATATATGTATCAGATAAGCATCGTAATGCACATACACAACCTAAATCAATTGTAAAAAATGAATTGGTAGCAACATATGGATTTAAGCTTGTTGTATCTGGATTATCTTCTAATACTCGACAAGTACAGCAATTATTATCTACTTTTTCTACTCTAAAAATAGTTGATGTTGTCTGTGGTGTTACTGGGTCTTTAGTGGTAGGCATAGATAATGGTGTTCCGTTAGAGCCACAAGTGAAAAGTTGAATTGGTCTAGTATTACATACTAAGCAATTAGGTCCACCTCCAAGTACTGGACGGTCACATGAGTCTAAACAAGAATCTGGACATGCATTTTGTTGTAAAACTAAGATGACATTTAATATTTCAGAGATGCAGTTAGAATTATTATCGTTGTTACACATAACATTTTCCCCTTTCCTATATTCTCATTAATAATTTATGTTAATTTTTAAAAATAGTGCATTTTTAAAAAAAGTATAGTATAATTCTTATTAAGAAAGGTTAGATAAATATGGAGCAATGGTTAATATATTTAATTATTATTGTTAGTTTAATATTTATTTCTTTAATAGTTGCTAAACTAATGAGAAAAGATTTTAATATTGAAGCTAATAAATTAATTAACTACTTAGGCGGTAAAGACAATATTGTTAATGCTGAATGTAATATGTCAAGATTTAAAGTTATTTTAAAAGATGTTAGTATAGTTGATAAAGATGCAATAACTAAATTAGGAGCAAAAGGTATTGTTGAAATAGATAATCAATTAAAAATTATTTTTGGTAAAGATGCCAAAGAATTAAAAAGGTATATTGACCAATTAATCTAAAAACACCAATTTGGTGTTTTTTTAATTTAAGACTTCAATGTCAGTAATAGAAGATATCGGAATACTTTTATTATCTAAAGTTAATAATGAACTAGAATTTCTACCTACTAAAGTTACATCAAAACTATTATCAATTGTTGTTACTCTAATTTGTTTTTTATAAACAAAATCTTTACTAGCAAAAATATGATTTATTTCTTGCATAATATTTTTTTCTTTTATTTCTCTATTACTATTTAAACTTCCATAATAATATTCCGTATTATTCTTTATTTCTTTTTCAATCGGATTTGAAAAAACACTTGGTAAATCCTTTTTCACCCAAAACACCTCTTTTTATCATTTTATGTTTAATTTGATTTTTTTTGACACATATTATAATTATGAAGAAATCAAATAAACTAACAACTATTATTTTAGGAACATTTTTTAGCTTATTACTTTCAATAAGTTTAATTTTAATGTACCATTCAAAGTTTATAAGTTCTTTATATTACAATCATTTTGATAAACAATTAATATGGATTGGAATTGGTTTATTAGTTTTTATTATTTGTTATTTTATTCCTAAAAAATATTTATTTCGTTATAGTTTAGTATTTTATTTAATTAATCTCTTAATGCTTTTATTAGTATTATTTATCGGCAAAAATATTAATGGAGCAAAAGCATGGATAAAAATTGGTGAGTTGCAATTTCAGCCTAGTGAATTAATGAAATTATCTTATGCTTTATTTTTAGCAAGTTTTTGTTCTAATCGTAATTTCTATACTATAAAAGATGAATTTAAATTTATTTTAAAAGTTATTATAATCTTTTTAATACCCGCAATATTAGTTTTTCTAGAACCAGATACCGGAGCTATAATCTTCTTTTTATTAATTTCAATTGTAATATTATGGAATACTAAAATATCTAAAAAATGGTTTTGGGTCTTTTTATTAATTATTACCGGTTTATTAGGAGCTTTTTTCTATGCTTATTATTGGCAAAGAGATTTTTTAATAAAGATTTTAGGTACTTCTTTTTTCTATCGGATTGAAAGAGTTTTAGATTTTGGTAAAGGTATGCAAATTGAAAATTCCCTAACAGCTTTAGGAAGTGCCCCATTATTTAAATTTAATTTATATGAGACCGGTATTTATATTCCAGAAGCTCCAACTGATTTTATTTTTGCTTTATCAAGTAATGTTTTTGGTCTTATCGGTCCAATAGGTATTTTATTTTGTTATTTAATTATTGATTATTGTTTAATAAATTTTTTAAAAAGGGAAAAAAATGAAACTAAGAAATTATTTTTTAAAGCTTTCTTAACTATTTTTTTATTTAGTCAATTTGAAAATATTGGCATGAATTTAGGACTATTACCAATAATCGGAATTCCTTTACCATTTTTAAGTTATGGCGGTTCTTTTATGATTATTATGTTTGCTTTTTTAGGAATAGTTTTAGACCAAAAGAAAAGTTTTACTAAAAAAAGTAAAACAATTCATATCCAATATCAATAAGGAATATAGTAATTATAAGAATAATTACCAAAAGGTCTAGGTGGATAATAACCTGGACCGTAGCCAGGACCATAATTAGGACCAGGATTTGGTGCGACATTATAAATTGGTCTAGGTCTTGTTAAACCAACTGCAGCTCCACCTGTTACAGCCCCAACTAAAAAAGGAAAAATAAAACGGTCATTATTATTAGGATAATAACGATTCCGTTCCCGATACATATTCATATATGGATTCATAAATACTCTCCTCTCAAAGTAGTTTATGATTAATTATTTGATTGGTTAAGGTTAATCAAAACTTACACCACTCCATGTATCGCCACTTGGTCGTTCTGGTGCTGGACAACTACTAAACATTCCACTTGTTGTTGCTTCAGGTTTATGAACAAAATTAGGGCCAAATGTTATTGATTGCAAATTACTTGTATTTAAGAACATTTTGTTCATATTAGTTACATTTAATGTATTAAAACTACTTAAATCAAGTTCTTGGATTCTTTCTGCTCCACTAAACATACTAGACATATTAGTTACATTTCTTGTATCTATATTTTCTAATCCTTCTATATTTGCTACATTAGAAAAACCTTTAAATAAATTACTGCAATCTTCATTCCCTTTTATTCCATTTGTTCCTTGTAAATATCCTGTACAACTTGTTTCTTCAGTATCACATACTACATAACTTTGGACTCCTCCATATCCATCTGCACTTTCATCAAATGGTCCATATACTTTCCCACCATCTTCTGCTGTTTTTACACTCTTTTTATTTTCTATTACTATTTTTGCTAATTTATCTTTATATCCCCACATTCCATTTATATCACTTGAGGATATAGTTCTAATTGTTGTATCTTCTTCTTGATATTCTGTACTTAAGGTTATTTTTCCTTTCCAACTTGCATTCATATTTGCATCCTCCATTGGTGTATTTGGATCCATATATAATAATAAATTAAAATCTCTTTCTTCATTTGCTTTTAATGTGAAATTATATAAACTATAAGCATGCTTTGCAACAGCAATGACTTTGTTTTCATCATTTGGTGTATTTCCTGTTAATTGTTTATTTGTATTTAAGTTTGAATTATAATCATCTTCATATAGTATTGCATCTATATATTCATCTTCTAAGGCTTTTCCACTTACTGTTAATGATTCTAAATTAATACTTGCACTTGCTAAATCATTACATTCATTTTTTATTGTAAAATGATATGGTGTTGCAATTGATAAAAAACTTTCTAGTTGTTCTTCATTCATTGGATAGGCTTTATCTAAGCTTATATCATTTTCTCCTGTAAATGTTATATTTAAACATGCTGTATTAACTACATTCTCTCCTGTTTGTTGTCTTGTTAGTATCCAATAGGCATAAGTTATTCCTACAACTAATAATATTGTTCCTATTACTCCTACTACTATAAATAAATTGAGTAGAAATATATGTCGCCATATATAGCCCTCTCAGAACTGGACGTGCGCCGTTAACGCATCCAGCTCTTCAT
>CANQIN010000047.1 GCA_947623995.1 uncultured Bacilli bacterium
AAAAACCTCATTTCTATAATCTAATTTTAAAAGATAAATTATTATAAGTCAAGAATGATTTATAATTTTGTAAAGTATTAGACACTTTTAGATGATAATGCTAACCCATCAATAATCTTTTTTAAATCATAATAATCATTAACAATCATATCTTCATTATTAATTCCTACTATAATTTGATTATATTTTTTAAAATTAAGTAAACAAGCTTTACTATACCCTTTTAATGATAAATCTGCTAATTCATCAAGATTTAAATCATATTTTTCTAATTTAGGTTTATCTAAAGCAATTTGATTTAAATCTATTTCTTTACCAACTAATATTTTAATATCTTTTTCAATTGGTAAATGAATAGTAGCTCCAGTAATCAATGGTAAAGATATATTTAATTGCTTATTAATTGGAATAGGATTAGTAACAGGATATTCTTTTGTAACAGAATTTTCCCCTATATGATATTTAACATAAATTTCTTTCATATCAAACCACCTGATAGTTGTATATTTTATCACTTTACATTATTTTGTCAATATCATTTCATGGCATTTAAAAAAGTACTGATTAAATCAATATTATCTAATACTTCATCCATTTTATCAGTTGCCCGTTCTTTATATATTTCCTTCATTGCTTCTTCAAAATCTTTAAAAGCATTAGGATTACGATTTAAGATTTTTATCCAACCAGAATTTTGCTTTAAATGTTGATAAAGTTTGGGATTTTCTAAAATTTTCTTTTGCAAACTTAATTCCATAGGCTAATCCTCAAAAAATTGATTTATGGGTCTTGGCACTTTAGGAACCGCATTAGCTACCGAAGTTCCACCTTTAGTAGTTAATTCACTTACTAAGCTTAATGCTTTTTGGGCTGTTTTAATATGTTCTTGAATTGAATTCATATCAATACTTTTTAATTTATTAGTAATGTTATCAGTTACAACTGTCTCACTTTTTTTAGTTATATAATTGGACCAAGCACTTTCATCTTCCCCATAGATATCATATATTTCATAAAATTTTTGCCAAGTCATGTTACCACTTTTAATATGCGTTACTAATTCGGGATGACGTCTAGCAAATGCTTTAAATGCTTCTTTGTTATTCATAAAAAAATCACCTACTACATTTTATGTAGTAAGTAATTTTTTATAATTTAAAATCATCTAAGTTAAAAGCTTGTTGTTCTTTTTTAACTTCTTTAACTTCTTTTTTCTCTAATTCATATTTTTTATCAATAAAATCAATTGTTTTTTTAGACATTATGCTTCCTGTTGAGGAAAGATCCATAATTGGAATATCTGTTGCTTTTAATTCTTTAGTTATACTATCAATACTAATCATTAATAGTTTATCTAAAATAACATTTCTAATTTCATAAGGATTACTCTTTACTCTTTTTATTAAAGCATTACCCTTTTTAGCTCTTCCGGTTTCAATAAATTCTGAAGCCTTAATTCTTTTAGCCGTATTTTGTTTAGTAATAACAACGGCATAATCAAATTCATCAAAACTATTTAAAGAAATAACTTCATCTTCTTTTAAGTTCATTGCTTTAACACCAGATCCTCTAACCCCAACTAAAGGTACTTCAACTTTAGAGAAATTCGTATAATAACCATTTTTACTAGTTAATAAAATATTTTGTTTACATACTAAAGCATTTACAACTTCATCTTTTTCTTTTAATTTCATAGCAATCATTGCTTTTGATGTTCTAGTTGCCATGTAATCAGCCATTTTACTACGTTTAATCATCCCATTTTTAGTAACAATAACTAATTCATCTTTATCATCATAAATACATGATGATACAACTTTTTCATCAGGACTTAATTGAACAATGTTATTAACATGTTTTCCTAAATCTTTCCATTTAACTTCCGGAATTTTATGAACTGGTAAGAATAAATAATTACCTAAATTAGTAAAGACTAAAATATTATCTTGCGTTGTAACATCATATAGATTTTTAATATAGTCTCCTGGTTTCATTGTCGGTTCTTCATTATTGGCTGCATAACTTTTACTACTTACCCGCTTGATGTATCCTTCATTAGTTACTACCACAACAACATTTTCTTTCGGAATCATACTCTTCATATCAATTTTTATTTCCGTAACTTCATCTTTAATTAAAGTTCTTCTTGGATTACCATACTCTTTTTTAATCATTTTTAATTCTTGTTTCATAACATGTTTTAACGCTTCTTCATTATTTAATATTTGTTCCCAAATATACATATCTTTCTTTAATTTAGCCATTTCTTCTTCAATATCAACAATATCAGTATTAGTTAAACGATATAATTGTAATTCCACAATTGCTTTGGATTGTTCAAAAGTAAAATCATATTCCTTACATAAATTATCAATCGCATCACTCTTATTTTTACTAGCCCGAATTGTTTTTATTACTTCATCTAAAATACTAATGGCTTTCATTAAACCTTCTAAAATATGATATCTTTTTTTGGCATGTTCTAAGTCAAACTTTGTTCTTCTAGTGACAACTTCTTTTTGATGAGCAATAAAAGCATCTAAAATATCTAAAATACCAACTAGTTTAGGTCTTCTATTAACAATTGCTACCATATTAAAATTATAATTAACTTGTAAATCAGTATTTTTAAGTAAATAATTTAAAATAATCTCGGCATTAGCATCTTTTTTTAAATCAATGACAATTCTTGCCATGTTAGTTGCATCAGACTCATCAATGACATCATTAATACCTTCAATTTTTTTATCAATTTTAATTTCAATAATCTTTTTTAATAATTGTTCTTTTAAAACATCATAAGGAATCGATTCAATAATAATTTGTTTTTTAGAACCACTTTCAACAATTTCCGTTTTAGCTTTTAAGATAACTTTACCTTTACCCATGGTATAAGCTTCAAGAAGTCCTGCTTTTCCCTCAATTACTCCACCTGTTGGAAAATCAGGTCCGGGCATAATCTCCATAATTGTTTCTAAACGACAATTTGGACTATCAATTCTTTTAATAGTTGCATCTATTACTTCTCCTAAATTATGAGTTGGAATATTTGTGGCATACCCTGCTGAAATACCAGTTGAACCATTAACTAAAAGATTTGGAAAAGCAGCAGGTAAAACCGTTGGTTCTAATTCCGTATCATCAAAATTATACGTCATTTCCACGGTATTTTTAGGAATAGTTTTTAACATTTCTTCGGCAATTTTAGATAATCTTGCTTCTGTATAACGCATGGCTGCCGGACCATCACCATCAATTGACCCATTATTACCATGAATATCAATTAAAGTTTCTCTCATCTTCCATTTTTGAGACATATGAATTAAAGCTCCATAAATCGAAGAATCACCATGTGGATGGAAATTACCCATAATATCTCCAACCGCTTTAGCACTTTTTCGATATGGTTTATCATGCGTAAAATGAGAAATGAACATTGCATATAGTATTCTTCTTTGCACTGGTTTTAGTCCATCTCTTACATCTGGTAAAGCTCTTTCTTGAATTATCTCTTTTGAATAACGACCAAAACCAACTTCCATTAATTCTTCTAAACTATAATCATATATTTTCTCAACAATTGTTTTTTCTTCTTTCTTTCTTGCCATATCATCACATCCTATTTATATTTTTCTATTTCTATTGCCACAACTTTATATTTATTTTGTTCTTCAATACTATAAAAATTCTCCATATCTTGATAACTTGCTTCTTCATCTTCTTTATAACCTAAATCTTTTTTATCATAATTTTTATATAACTCTTTAAAATTATCATAAACTTTTAAATCAAGAATTCTAGTAGTAATAACTTCATTTGTTTCTACATTTGTAAAAGTAATAAAATCACCAATTTTTAATTTTCTTCTTTTTTCATCAAAAAGCCGTAATTCTATTCTTTTAGTTCCATTAACTATTTTCATAAAAGGTTCATTTTTAAGTTTCATTTCATGCATAATTTTATCACTTCCTAAAATCATCTTCTAAAGTAAAGTCAACATTTTCGTTTATCCATTCTTTTCTAGGCGCTACTTCATCACCCATTAAAATATGAATTCTTTTTTCGGCAATTGCTGCATCATTTAAAGTAACTCTTAGTAATCTTCTATTTTCTGGATTCATGGTTGTTTCATATAATTCATCAGCATCCATTTCTCCTAAACCTTTAAATCTTTGAATTTTTAAAGGAGCTTTTGATTCTTTTCTTTTTTCTTCTAACTCTTCATCATCAGCAATATAGATTTTACCTTTACTAGTTTCTACTGAATATAATGGTGGAGTTGCTACATAAAGCATTCCTTGCTCAATTAAAGGACGCATGAACCGGTAGAAGAATGTTATTAATAATATTTGAATATGAGAACCATCAACATCGGCATCGGTCATAATAATTACTTTACCAAAATTACTTTCTTGATAATCAAAATCAGGACCTAAACCAGCTCCAATAGCATATTCAATTTGTCTTAATTCAGCATTAGCTTCAATATCTTTAGCAGAAGCTTTCTCACAATTTAAAACTTTACCACGTAAAGGTAATATTGCTTGAGTCTCACGATTACGATTTGACTTAGCGGAGCCTCCTGCACTATCACCTTCGACTAAAAACAATTCATTTAAAGCATAATTTTTACCAGTTGCTTTAGCAAACTTTTCACTTAAAATTCGTTCTTTATTGTTTTTACCTGTACCTTTTCTTACTTGTTCTCTTGCTTTTCTTGCTGCCTCTCTTGCTAACTTACTTTTCTGAGCTTTATCTAAAATACTTAAAGCTATTTCTTTATTTTCTTCTAAAAAGAATTTTAAATTTTCATAAGTAATACTTTCTACGGCATTTCTAGCTTCAGGCGTACCCAGTTTTCCTTTAGTTTGTCCTTCAAATTGTAATAAATTTTCAGGTATTCGAACAGAAATAATAGCACTTAGTCCTTCTCTTACATCAGAACCATCTAAACTACCTTTTAAAACATTATTATTTTTAGCATAATCATTAAAAGCTTTTGTTAAACCCGTTTTAAAACCAACTTCATGAGTTCCCCCATCAGCTGTTTTAACATTATTAACAAACGAAATAATTTGTTCATTATAAGAATCAGTATATTGCATTGCAATTTCAACTTCAATATCATTTTTCGTATTTTTAAAATTAACTACTTTATGTAAAGGATTTTTATTTTCATTAATATATTCCACAAAAGAAATAATTCCATTTTCATAATGATATTTAGCATTTAAATTATCTTCTTCATCAATTATTTCAATGGTAACATTAGAAAGCAAAAAAGCACTTTCTTGCATTCTTTCACTAATAGTTGTAAAAGAAAAATTACAATTTTTAAATATTTCTTTATCAGGTAAAAAATTAACAATTGTTCCTGTCTTTTTAGATTCACCAATTACTTTTAAGGAACTTGCAACTTTCCCACCATCTTTAAATTTAATTTGGCTAATTTTTCCTTCCCGGTAAATTGTTACCTCCATTTTAGTTGATAAAGCATTAACAACTGAACCACCAACACCATGCAATCCTCCACTTACTTTATAACCTGAATTTTCAAATTTACCACCTGCATGTAAAACTGTATAAATAACTTCTGGCGTACTCTTACCACTTTCATGCATCCCAATAGGAACACCTCGGCCATTATCCGCAACAGTTACAGAACCATCCTTTTGTAATATGATTTTTATATAATCTCCATAACCATTAATTATCTCATCAATCGCATTATCAACAATTTCCCATACTAAATGGTGCATTCCTCTTTTATCAGTAGAGCCAATATACATTCCAGGACGTTTTCTAACTGCTTCTAATCCTTCTAATATTTTAATTGATTTTTCATCATATGTATTTTTATTTGCCATATCTTTCACCATAAAATAGTATATCATAATTTTTTTAAGTAACAAAATAAGTTGACGTCAAATAACAAAAATTTGACAAAAAAGGAAAGACTTTACTATAATATCTCTCCTTTTTGATAACATTCATAAATATAATCTTTATTTTCATAATATAAACTACTATCATAATTATCAATTTTTAAAATTAACCAAGAAGATAAAACCTCAACAATTGTATCAATAATATTATTTTTATTAACCATTAAAATTAATCTTTTATAAACTTTCCCTAAATCATAATAAGATGGAATATTATGGTATTTTTCCATTAAATTATATTTACCAGTTTTAATATGACATTTATTTATCCATTCATCACATACTTGATTAATATCTTCACAATGATAAATATCTGCTAGTTCATAAATTTTAGCAATACCATCTTTAGTTAAATAGTTAATTATATCTTTTTTGGTATTATTAGTTTTCCTAGCCAAATACTCAATAAAACTGCATGTATAAAATAAATCATTTTCTCTAATCATTTTTCACCATCTTTGCTTCTATAAATTTAATACATTCTAAAGATTTCAAAGTACAAAAAGCAATTTGATGAGTTGGATGTTTAAATTTTGCTAATTCCCAAAAAGCTTCTCTTGTAATAACTCCATCAATTAAATCGGTAACATAATTATAAATTTGATCATCTGCCATAGCTCCAATTACAATATCATAATCGTGTTTTTTCCCTAAACGACTATCTATTATAAAATCTAACCATTCTTCTGACATTAAAGTAAATTCTTTAATTTTTAAATTTTTGTTTTCATGATATTCATAAATATTTACAAAAGAAGTAGCATATTTTTTAGCCCATTTAATTGCTTGTTCTTCCAAAATAGTACAATAAAATCCTACCCCAAAATCTTTAGCATATTTTGTTTTTACAATTGTTGGTTTACTAACTTTACAATAACTACCATGATAAATAATTTGCATACCCATCACCTTAGAATAGTATATCATAATTTTTTTAAGTAACAAAATAAGTTGACAATTATTATGTCAACTAAACTTAAACTTCCATTCTTTTTTTACGATATTTTTTAGATAATAAATCTACTTTAGTACCATTATCTAAAACAAAATAACCATTTTTATAATTATATTCCATAATATGCTCAGTATTAGCAAGACAACAACGATGAGTTCTAATAAATCTACTATCTAATTTTTGTAATATATCATTTAAAGTACTTATAATTTTAAATTCAATATTTTTAGTATAAATAATTAATTTACGATCTTCTTTATCTCTTGTAATATATAAAATATTTTTTAAATAAATTTCTAAATCAGCATTTCGTCCATTAACTTTTAACATCTTTTTATCAAACTTTTGTGAATATATAGTTTGTAAATCTTTTTCTAAACGACTCTCCATATTATGAAATTTTTCAATGAAATCAAAAACATCTAAGATATATCTATGAACACTTTCAAACATTTTATCATGACAAGTTACAAAAATTATTTCACTATCCCAATCATTTTCTCTTATTTTATGAGCAATATCAATTCCACTAATATTTCCTTCTAATTCAATATCCATAATATATACTTTTCTAAGAGCATCACTATTAATTACTTTTTCCAATTCTTTATCATATTTAGTAAAGTATTTAACATCTAAATCAGTATCATTAGCAAAAGCTAATTTCCTTAATACTTTTTTAATTTGGTCTTGAACATTTTTCTCATCTTCAACCACAATAAATTGAACCATTATTTCCACTCCTTAGTACTACCATTAATTTTATATCACGTTTTTTAAAACAATGTCAAATAATTTTATTCTTCATTATTCTTAACATTTACTAAATCAGCAATTCCCCCTGCACTCATCGTCGCACTTAAACATAACACCATTGCATTTAAAAAATTAGGTTCTATTTTAAAAATAAAACAAATTAAACCACTAATAATTCCAATTAAAACATTTTGAATAGGGATATATTTATTAGGCATTGATTCCCAAATAATTTTATTTACAGCCCCTAAAACATAAGTAATAATTGCAATTATAACTAAATAAGTAATTTGCATATAAGTCCTTCTTTCTTTTATAGTTTATGTTTAATTAATTTTAACAACTATAATAAATAACTACTAGACACTTATAAACACTTTTTTATTTAAAATAATTTTAATTTTAATCTAGAAATGATATAATATTTTTATAATATGAAAGGGGCTATTAGGATGGAAACCGAAAATGAAATAATTAATGAATATAAAGGTGAAATTGCTGAAGTTAAAAGAAGAATTGAAATTAAAGATGTAATTATTGTTGTTGAGCTTATTATAATTGCTATTTTAGTTTTAACTGGCGTTGCGGTCTTTATTTGGATGTAAAAAAAGATTTTTTCACAAAATCTTTTTTATATCCATTTAGCTATTGTTATTTTTCTAGTTGTATTAAATAAATAATTATCAAAAATATTTAAAATATTTTCAACAATGGCTCTTAAAATATCACCACAAGTTCTTTTAATTTTAATATTTACTATTTCATGTTTCATTTCTTTGCGAAACAAATAATCTTCAGTATATTTATTTAAAACATAATCTATTTCTTTTACCATTTTAATATCATGATTATTATTTAAATCAGCTTTAAAAATAAAATCACGATAGATAGTAATTAATTTATCGGTAATAATGTCATTACCATTATATTTAAAATTAACAATATGATTAAAATTTGGACAATAATTTAAAACTTCTTTATTACTCATCTTTTTACCTTCTTCTATCTTAATTAAATGATACAATATTCGACAAAAAGTTGCAAGAAAAAAATGCTAAATGCTATAATATTTTTTAAGGAGGATACGTTTATGGCTACAATTAAAAAGAAAAAATTAAAACTTAAAAAAGGTGCTTATATATTACTAGGTAGTATTATTATCTTTATTATTGCTTTAATTTTTGGTTTAAAATTTTATAAAGAATATAAATATAAACAAACTTATGAATATAAAATAACTGCTATTGGTTATTCACTAGATGATGCCAAAAAAATTATTGATAAGGTTGGCGATGAAACTATCAATTATATTTTAAGTAATCCCAAAAATGATTTAATTATTGATTTTATTAATGAAAAATACTTTATTGAAAATAATTTAAATGATTATTTAGAATTTTATAAAAAACAAGATGATGAAACTTTTACTGATATTGTGGCCATGGTTAATACTCATGCTAATAATAAATGGTACGAAGTTACTTTTGATACTGATATTAATTTAAATGAAAAAATGATTGTTAATAAGTTCTATACTTTAAATAAAGAATATGCTCCTACAGATTTAAAAGATATTTCTTTAGATTATTCTTATGGAAATGAAGGAGACAATAAATTACTTTCTTATGCTTATGATGAATTTATGAATTTATGGCAAGCTGCAAATGATGCAGGATTTTATTTAATGGTTACATCTAGTTATCGTAATTATGAAGAACAAGAAAGTATTTATGAAGAAAGAAAAGTTGCTCAAGGTGAAAGAAAAGCTGATGAAACGGCAGCAAGACCAGGACATTCTGAACATCAAACAGGATTAGTTGTTGATATGACTAGTAAAACGGAACCAATTGAATCGGATTTTAAAGATAGTAAAACTTATAATTGGTTAAAAGAAAATGCTTATAAATATGGTTTTATAGAACGTTACCCAGAAGATAAAACTTATATTACCGGTTATGCTCCAGAATCATGGCACTGGCGTTATGTAGGAAGTGATGCGGCCAAAGTAATTCATGATGAAAATATTACTTATGATGAATATTATGCTTATTATATAGAATATAAAAATAAGTAGTTACTTAATAAAACTACTTATATGAACTGTTGAAAAAGATGAGTTATCCATAATATTATTTAAAACATCAACGGTATCATCAATCATCACAAAATATTTAGCATCTAAATTTTGATAATCTTTTTGAATGTTTTTAATAACATTCAATTTTTCTTTATCATTTAAAACAGGATATACATGATCACCTAAAATTCCATAATTCTTAGCTAAAAAAGTTTTCTTTTGTTTTAATTCTTCATTATTCATAACCTTTGTTGCAACATATACTCGACTTAAATCTCTATTTTTTAAAAAATCTTGCATTGTTTTTATAGGTTCGACATTTTCATAATAATCATTTTCTAAAATCATCTTTGACCATAACTCATCATCATAATAATAATGGTTATATTCACCATATTCAATTTTAGCAAGCACCCCATCAACATCAAAAATATAAACACTATTAGGATTTAAAAATAAATCTTTAATTTTACTTTCAACCATCATATCACCTAA
>CANQIN010000048.1 GCA_947623995.1 uncultured Bacilli bacterium
AAATTGCCTCTTAACCCTACAAGGGTTTTACGTGCTGAAGCACGTGGCCTGAACCGTCTTTTCGAAACGGTCAAAAACTATTTAAAAAATATAATTATATGCTACAATATATGTGAGAGATCCATTTGATACGTTAGGTGTTTTTACCTCAGTCCATTATATATGAAATTTTTTATTTTTAATATTAAATAGATTAATAAATGGAAGGAGTAAACTTTGACTTACTTAATAGCCTTGATAATTATACTAGTTATACTATCAAAGATTTACAACAACCAAGACTAACAAAAAAAGACACCTACTCATCACTGAATAGGTGTTTCTTTAAAACCTTATTGGACTGAGAAACACCTAACTAGCGAATATCAGATGACTCTCTTTTTTTTTGCCCATTATTATATTATGCAATAAAGCATAATGCATGTAAGAAAGATTTTCGTTTCTTTCTAGCCATATTATAACTTTTTTTTTATTATAAATTCAAGCCTAACTAATAGCTTATTTAACTAAATTCTTATTAATAATTCTAATAACCACTAAAGTTTTTTCTTCAATATCTAAATTATTACTATTCTTAGCTTCATCATATAGTCTTCTTTTAATAGCAATTAAAGTATTTCTATCAAATAAATTTTCATTTAATATTAAAGAATTATTTTTAATAACTTTAAGGGGATAATCTTTAAAGGCTTTATCTATTTTATCGGTTTCTACCCATTCTTGATATAACTGAAATTTAGCTTCTTTAGTCATTTCTAAATATTTACTATAAATACTAATTAATCTCATAAATTGTTCATAATCCCAATTTTGTTTAATAGCAGTCTCAATAATTTTATCTTGACTAAGATTATACTTTAAAAGTTCATTAAAAGCTTCATTATCTAATTCAATATCTTCTTTATATATTATTTTATGAATATCTATTTTACGAAGATATTCTCTTAAATTTTTAACAAATTTTAAATATTTTTCTAAATCTTGAAAAGCAATATTTTCACCTTTACATAATTTTTTAACAAGCAATCTAACTTTTTGATAATATTTTTGATAATTATTATAAACATCTTCATAATAAATTGATTTAGTTCTTGAATAGCCAAGACAATAACTAACATTTAATTCATTTATCATACTAATTAATTCTTCATAAAGATTACAATAAAATTCTTTATCTTCAACTTCTATTTGTAATTTTTTATTTTCTAAATCAATATAACAATTATCTTTTATCATAGTATTAATTTTTATATTAAATTCTTCAAAAAATTTTTCTCGTACTTCAAAATAATTATTTCTAGCTATATTAACTTGTTCTCTTAAAATTTCTTTTTCTAATTCATTTAAAAACATATGCCCTCCTATATTTTTTATTTAAATTATTATCAAACAAAGGCATTAATTCTTTTCTTTTCATCTAAAGAAAAAAATGTTAACATTCATAGACCTTCCTTCTTTAATTGTCTATCTTATCTTAATACTTTATATTTTGCAAGTATAACCCATAACCAGGTACAATTAAAAAAGTACTTTTAAGATTAGGATTTTCTAAAGCATTATGGATATCAACAATATTTTTCTTTTTAGAACCAACCATAATTAAAGCCCCAACTAAACTACGAACCATATATCTATAAAAACCTTTACCTGTTACTTTAAAATATAACATATTTTCTTCTTTATAAATTTTAAAATCATAAATAGTACTTAAATAACTTTTACGATATCCTGAAACAAAATTATGAAAATCATGAGTTCCAATAAATTCTTTACTAGCTTCTTGCATTAATTTAAGATCAAGTTGATAACTAAGATGATAAGCATAATTATTTAAAAATGCATCTTTATCATCAAAATAAATTTTATATAAATAAGTTTTTTCTTTAACCATAAACCGTGCATGAAAATTATCATCTACTTTAATTATACTATTAACACTGATAGATAAAGGTAATAAGCGATTAACAATATACTTTAATTTCTCGCAATCAAAATCTTTTTCTAAATCAAAATGAACACATTGGTCATAAGCATGGACTAAGGCATCAGTTCGCCCAGCTCCTTTAACTAAAACTTTACTTCCATTTATTTTACTTAAAACATTTTCAAGATACCCTTGAATTGTTTCTTTATTTTTTAATCTTTGAAAGCCATTATATTTACTTCCATCATAACTAATTCGCATTAAATATCTCATGAGACACCTCGATAAATAGCCTTTAAGGTTTCATTAAAAGTAACTTCATGAGAAATTTTATAACCTTTAGATTCTAAATACTTAATTAAAGAAACCGTCTTAGGCATTTTAACATATTTATATAATTCTTCATCATAAAAATCATTAATAACTTTATAATGTTCTTTATCTAGATATAAAATTACTTCTTTAACAAACGAGGCAATAAAATCCATATCATCTTCTATTAAAATAATCTTTATTTTTTGCTTATTAACTAAATTTCTAATTAATCTTTTAAAATACTCTTGTTCACCATAAGTTAATTTACTAAACAATTTTTCAATAATTAATTCTTGACTATTTTTTAATAAATAATATGCTAAACGAATTTTAATTCTTTCAATACTACATAATTTATTTAATGGAGTATCTAATATATCTTCATCTAATTGCACTAATTTTAAAACTTTTAAATACTTCTTAGAAAAAGACAAAAAATCTAAAACACTAATCTCATCTTTAAATACTTTATCATTAATAAGATTATAATTTTTAAATAAAGATTTAGGTGGATTTATAATTACTTTAATTTTACCAATTTCTAATTCCATAAACTATCACCTAATTCTTCTTTACTATAACAAATATGATCTAAAACTCCATAATAATTTAACTGCGTACTTAAATTAACATAAAAAGGTA
Organism: uncultured Bacilli bacterium; assembly: GCA_947623995.1. GTDB lineage: Bacteria > Bacillota_I > Bacilli_A > RF39 > UBA660 > Ventrenecus. The sequence continues at coordinate 2,882 of CANQIN010000048.1, forward strand.
AGCTATAACCTAATAACTTCATTAACTTTTCTTCTTCTAAAATTAACGATGTTTTACCTTCCATAGCAACCATTTTATTAGCTATAACAATGGTATATGAAAAATTAATAACGTCTTCAACATCACTAGTACAATAAAGAATTTTTATTCCTAAACTTTTAAGATATTCAAAAATTTTAACACGATCTTCATAGGAAAATATTGAACTTAAATCATCAATAACAATAACTTCAGGTTTACTAGCAATTTTTTTAAATAAAGCTTTTAAATATGGCAAATATTCTTGATTATTTTTTAATTCAAAATCTTCTTTTATTTCATAAGTATTAGATTTTTCTAAAAAATAATATTTAAATTTAGAATTTTTACTTTTTAATGTTTTTAAAAGAGTTGTTTTACCACAACCATGATTACCTAAAATACATATTGAATCATAATTAAAATCAAGATTAAGATTTTTTATTAAAATTCTTTCATTTATTTTAACCGTTAAATTATATTTCATTTCCATCACATACTATATAATACAAAAAAAATAGGCTTTTTCCTAGTCTATTTTTTCTTCATTAGGCATTTTAATAATAATTTCACCTGGTAAGCTATACATATATCTTTCTCTAGCATACCGCGCTATGTAATCACGGTCATGTAATTTAGTAACTTCACTAGTTAAACTTGCTTCTTCTTCAAGTAATTCTTCATAATGAACATTCATAGCCACTAAAGATTGTTTATTATTAACAATTTGTAACCAATCTTTAAAAATAGTTCCTACAAAAACGACTAGTATCCCTATAACACATATTAGTAAGAAAGCAAAACGACTTTTACGCTTAAATTTACTCTTTGCCATACTAGTCCTCCCATATTAAATAAAGTATAGCACAATTTTTTTTCACTTACTATGAAATAAGTACTTTTTAAAGACATACTTTACATATTTGTGTAAAGGAAAAGATAACAAAAAACCAATAAGAATAAAAATAAGAAAATAGATATGAAAAATTCCTAAATTTAAATGATACATTAACAAAATATAACCCAATACAATATCAATAATAAAAACTAAACTTATTAATAATTGAAATATTTTATGATATTTATTAATCAAATTAAAATGAAACATACTTAATAAACCAAAAACAATCCCATAAAGAAAAGATGCTAAAAAACAAATTAATTGTAAATTAGCACTCATTTAAACAATTTAGCCATAAAGCTTTCTTCTTTAGCTTTACCCTTTCCATTTTCAATATAACTAAAACTATTAATACGTCCTTTAATTCGCACTTTACCATCAGTTGTATCAAGTTTAAGAATTTCTAAGCCAGCTCCTTTTAATAATAACATTCCCATAGTGGTTTCAAGCAAAAATTCTTCATGGTCAAAACTACTAATCTTTTTAACACCAGTTAGATATATTTCTTTACGATCTAAGATATTTACTTCATGATTATTACTTAATTCAATGCTTTGTTCCATACCATTCACCCAGTAAAGTATATGAAAATAAATTTTTATTTATACTTTCAAAATATAAATATTTTACTAAATTATATATTAATACCCACATAATACAGGCATATAAATAAATGGATTATCTATTGTTCCATCACCTTCACTAATACATCCTTCATATAAATAAGCTACTGGTGCTACACCATATGAATTTGTTACATCTGCATCTCCGCGAATATATCCATTTGAAGAAATATAAAATACTTCATTTGGCTTATATACATTAGATTGAATTGTCCAGTAATTACCACTTTGAGGTTTTAGCCAATCATTACTACCGCAAGTTTCATTAGTCCAATTATACATTTCTGTTTCTAAGCAAGTGTTTCTAACATTTCCACCTACAGCATAGCCATAATCTGATGGATACATCAAGCCAAGATAATTATTGCTATCCCACACTATAGGATTGTTTGGATATACTGAGCCTAAACGCTCATAGGAATAAAAATGAGTAACTAATCCATTATTTTTGCTTGTATAATCTCCCATACCACCTAAACTCCATATATATTTATACCCATATATTAACTCTGGGTTTATAGAAATTTGCATAACTTCTCCTATTCCTTTTACACTACCATTTTCACCCGTAAAATCGCACGTATTAGGAATACTACTTCCTTGATAACATTCTCCTGTTCCACTTTCATAATATATTCCATTTAACATCATATTTAAAGTTGATGTTGTCCAATCGTTATTATATGAAGATTTATAATCCCAGCTATAGTTTCCTAAATCTTGTTGACCATCTATTCCATTTGTTCTAATAATTTTTATTCTTTGTTCTGCTCCATATTCAGTTTGAATATTAACTAAACCGATTATTCTCCATATTTCACCATCTAAAGAAATATAATTATTTGGATTACTTCCAGCATATCGATATTCAGTCATCTCATCAATGACATCGTTATGTTCCACTTTATATAAGCCATTCCCACTGTTTACTAAAGGAATTTTTTTGCCATATAGTTCAACATCACCGAGTTTATTAAAATATAAACTACATTTAGTCTTTACTTTGTTTAAACCTTTTACTAAGGGAGCCCATTCTTCACTATCCCATATTATACTTGCTCCATTATCACATTCACCATGGTCAAATACTAAATTTTCTTCATTACCTTTCTGAGGCATTTCATCTAATTCTTCATCACCTTTATAAAATGCAAAATAAATATCACTATTGCCAAAATAATCTACTTTTCCCTTCATCATTGGAAACTCTGCACTTTCTGTAAAACTTGCAAAGGTTTTATAAAGTAATAATGACACACTTATTAACACTATTACTCCTAAACTTATAAGTACTGCTTTTCTTTTCTTATTATTTTTATCTTGATATTTTTCTAATTTCATCCTAATCCCTCATTCTTATCTTTACCTTTTTTATTATTTCTATACTATTACCCACATTATATAACCATTTAGTTATAAAGTCAATTTGCCATTTTAAAGTATGTTTAAATAATTTTAGGTGATTTTTTTGATAAATATCGAAAGATTAAAAGAAATTAGAAATGATAAAGACTATACCCAAAAAGATATAGCCAATTATTTAAATATTAGTCAAGTTCAATATTCTAGATATGAAACTGGTATAAGAATAATTCCCATTGATTTATTAGCTAAATTAGCAAATTTATATCAAGTTAGTATTGATTACTTATTAGGTTTAACTGATATTAGAAATCCTTATCCCCAATCTAAAATATATAATAAAACAACAATTAAATCTTAACTGTTGTCTTTATTTTTACTCTTCTTCTTTATTATATTCTGCAAATATTGCATCTTCAAACATTTTACGAACTTCTGGATTTATTGGATGACATACATCTTTATATTCCCCAGTAGCAGTCTTTCTACTAGGCATTGCAATAAATAAACCGTTGTCTCCTTCAATAATTCTAATATCATGAATCGCAAAAGATTCGTCAATTAAAACTGAAGCTATTCCTTTCAATCTTGAATTTTCTTTCGTAATTTTACGAACACTAACAGATGAAATTTTCATATCTTACTCCTCCTATTTCATATTTCCATTTTATAGCAAAAATTCCCATATTTCAAGTATTTTAGATAGGTTTTACTACAACATCTCCAATAATTACATCAGCATAATTAAAACTTTTTTCACTTCCATCAATAAAAACTGTAAAAACATAAGGATAAACAGCAGATAAAATTCCTTCATATTCATAATTTTTATTTCTCATTCCATATATTTTTACTTTTACTTTCTTATTTAAATACTTAGCAATATCTTCTCTTACTAAATCTAAGTTCAAAACAATTATCCCCCTTAATATCTCTCTAGAAGAATATGCTTGATTATTTATTTTTAGAACTATCTTGGGAATCCCACATACATCATGCCATTTGTTTTAATGCCACCTATCCCACTAGCTCCATATTTTGTTTTGGATAATAAGTTTACTAAATCTACTTCTTTATTTCTTTCACTCATTGATAAAACAGTCGCGATAATAGCTGGATCTAAACAATGTATATTTATTCTTTTAGGACTGGACGCAAAATTAGCCCCTGCTTTAATTAATTCTTCATAATTACTTTGACAAGCACCTGCTATTATAATTAATTTTTCATGAGATTTTTCATATTTTCTAGCTTCTTTAACGGCTTTAACAAAAGCATCAGTATTACGATAATTTTTATTATCTTTTGGGCTTCCTTTTTTAGGATAATAAGCATCATGTCCGGTAATAATTACAATATCAGGTTGATATTCATTTAATAAATTTCTAATTTCTTTATATATATCTTGTTCATTTATTCTTTTACCAATAACCATTACTTTATTTCTTTTATAAAAATTAATGCATCTTTTTAAATAATCTTCATCAGCATCAATATGTAATACTTTACCTGGCAAAAAAAAGTATTCACCTCGATCTTCATTAAAATCTAAATCAAGATCAAAATCATCTTCAATTTTTCTTTCATCTTCAACATATTTTTGTAAATCTTCTAAATTAGCATCCGCAAATAAACGAACTTGAACTCCTTTTAAATAAGCAACTTGATTTTTAATTTTAACAATTTTAAAAACCGTATCATTATTATAACTATTTCTTGTTACTAAATCCCCAACAGCAAATTCCATACACATCCCCTAAAAAATTTTATGAAAAAAACAAATAAAACTTGTCATTATTTTATTTGCTTTCTTTGTTTTTAATAAAAATTCACTAATTTTATAGTCTTCATAAACATCTACTTACTTCTGTTAAGTAACTAAAACAACTAATAATTAAAGTGTTTATCATAAAATTAAATTTAACCCTTTTACAATTAAAATAGTAAATTTATTAATTTATCTGCTTTCTTATTCTTTCTAATTCTCTATTTATTGTTTGCTCAATATTTTGTCTACTACAATTATACTCTAAAGCTAATTCTTTAACTGTTTTAGGATTTTCACTAAAAAATCCACAATAGGATTGAAGAATTATAGAACTTTTTGTTGCTTTTCTTATTTTATTTTCATTTTGTTCATAAAAAACTTTATTAATAATTTCTTCATATTGTTCTTTTGCTTCTATATTATTATTTAAATTTTCTTTAATTAAAAGATGAATTAAAGGTTTTATTATAAATTCAAATTTTCTTGAAGGTACTAATTTTAAATCTATATTTATATCATTTGCTACTTCATTTAATTGTTTTAAAATATCTTGTAGTTCTAAAGAAACATTATTATTAATTAAACCATGTACATACATAAATAATAATTTTCCCATTGTTCGATAACCTACTCCATATAAGTTCATTACAGAAATATTCATAAAACTTGACTTTAAAATTGTATTAATTAATTGATTATGAAAATTTCTTCTTAAATATTCCGAAAATATTTCTATTTTTAATACTTCACCTGATTTTAAAAATTTTAGCCATAATAAAGTACTATCCATTATTACATCATCAATATCAAAATCAATGGTATTATAATTTGTATAGTAATAATTTTTAAGACTATTATAGATTAAATACATTGTCCCATTTATCATTTCTTCAAATATTTGCTTATCGTTTGTTTGTTGATATTGTAAATATAATTTTTTTACTTCACTTATACTTAATTTTGGATATGTTTTATAGTTTTCCCACCAATTTTCTAATTTTTCTTCATTCATGAAAAAAATACCCCTTTCAATTAAGTGGATATTATACCTTATCTTTTTAAAAAGTCAAATTATACTTTGATATAAGGATACAAACATTTCATAAGAAAGTTCTTCTGCTCGAACTTTATCATTAAAACCATTTTCTTTTAAAATAGGTTCGATAATAAACCAATATTCTTTTAAATTGTTTTTTAAAGTTTTTCTTTTTTGTCTAAAAGCCATTTTTACAAAAGCCCCAAATTTTTTTTCATCCAACGAAATTATATTAGTTTTTTTATCTAAGACAATTACAGCACTTGTAACTTTAGGTACGGGAAAAAAGGCTTCTTTTGGCACTTCAAATTCTAAATGAGTGTTAAAATAGTGATTTAAAAACACTGTAAAATAGCCATAATCTTTGGTATTTGGTAAAGCACTAAAACGTTCGGCAACTTCTTTTTGAACTAACAAAATCATTTTATCAGGTATGACATTTTTAATTATATGTTCTATTATTGGCGTTGTAATATAATAAGGAATATTTGCGACAACATATAATTTTTGATATTGATATTTTTTTAATTCATTTAAATTACTTGTTAAAAAATCTTGATAAATTACTTCTAAATTATTTAATTTATCTAAATATTCTTTCATTCTTAAATCAATTTCATAAGCAATTACTGGTGATTTTTTTAAAACTAAATATTTTGTTAAAGCCCCCATTCCTGGACCAATTTCTAAGATTAAATCATTTTTTGCACTACTAAAAAGATTAGCAATATTTGCTAATACTTTCTCATCTTTTAAAAAATTTTGTCCTAAACTTTTTTTAGCTTTCATTATTTCTCAACCAACCATCTCTTAAAACTTCATAAGTAATACTAGTTCGTCCCACATGTTTAGAAGCATAAGATTCGCTAGGTGTTAAAAGGTCTAAGTCTGTTCCAAGAACTCCTCTATCTAAGACAATAGCATACATTGGCTCACTAGATAATTTTGAAGTAAATCTAACTATTGAACCACATGCTAAATTAGAACTAGAAGCCACAATATTAACTTGACCATATTCATTATCAACATAAGTATCAGTGCCATCTTTAACATAATAACTTGGTTTACAAGCTAAAGTTCCATTACATAATGGACAATTAGCACCATATCCCGTTAAATCCCCAGTATATGAAACAATAGGATTATATATATCATTCTTTTTATCTTCTTCAATTTTCCATGACATTAAAGCTAAGTTAGTAACGCGATTACTAGCTCCACTATAAATTTCTGTAACATCACTACCAACTTTAACATTGGCCAGTAATATAAAGAAAAACAAAAAAGCCATCTTAATTCCATAATTAAAAAAACTTTTAACTTTTTTCAAAATATCACCTTCTATTTACATCTAAATCTTATCATATGAAAATAGAAAAGTCAAAACCAACAAATGGCAAATTAATTATTAAAAAAACAAATAAAAACTTCATTCATCCTACATAATCTTTCACGTACTAAACGTAAAGCTTCAGAATAAACAGAGTTTTCATACAACAATATTATCCTTTTTTATAATAACTGTCAAGAACCACGTAATAAATTACGTGGCTTGTTCTAGGTGCTGAAAGCACATTTAGTGAGTAAACTCACCCAACT
>CANQIN010000049.1 GCA_947623995.1 uncultured Bacilli bacterium
GATATCTTATATCAACTATGTAGAGAATTAAATATTAAAATGGACTACTTTTTTGATTCTAATATATTTAGTTAAAGCATTAAATGAGAAAAGCATTATAAAAGTTCTTAAATCTGTGATATAATTTCTATGAAATAAATGCAAATTGTAGAAATGGAGCAAACATAAAATAGAAAGAGGCTTATTGATGAAAAGAGGTTCATATTTAAGTGTTGGAATTAGTGTTGGAATATCTATGACTATTTTGTTTAGTATTGTTTTTTGTAAAGTATTAAATAGTTATGCAGGAGTTGGGGTTGGCATTTGCTTTGGTATTTCACTAGGTATTGTAACTTCATTAATATTAATAAACTATACCAATAAAAAGAAAGATAAATAAATTATAAATATAAAGTAGTTTATTTTATAACAAAAACAGTTAGTCTTATCATTAAACTAACTGTTTTTTATAAATTTATAATACAGATAATGAAGAATTAGCAGCATAATAAATGCTTCTCCTTAGCATAATATCATTTTTTTCAAGCTCACGTTTTATATCATTATTGAGTTTTGCTGTATTTCTTGTATTATCAATTCTTGATATTATATGTAAAATATAAGAGTCTACCATAGGTAAATTTTGATAATTTTCTTCTTTTTGCTCAATTTTAACTTTTTTTCGTAATTCTTCATTTGATATTTTACTAAAATACTGTATTTGTTCTTTTGCATATTTAATTTCTTGTTTAGATAATTTACTTAGCATTAAATCATCTATAGATTCACTTTCCATAAAGTTATAAACTTCCATATATTCTTTTTTAGAAATTTTGTTTGTTCCATATATTTTAAATAATTCTAACATTCTATGTTGATATCTATATGTTCTTAGTTCATCAATTTCTTCTAATGTTAATTCTTCTACTGCTTTAGAATTTAAGTATTGCATTCTTTCTTTTTGGAATTTTGGAATATAAGATAACCATTTTATCCATTCAATATATGGATCAACATTTCCAACACATTCACCATGTATTGCTTTAACCCTACTACCAGCCATTATATTAGCCATTTCTTTATTAAAATTCATATTCAACTTTCTACCTCCCTGTATGTATATTATAATAATATGAAAACAACTTATTTGCAAGTGGTAAATAAAGAGCCAAATTAAAGAAAATCTCACTTCATAATTTAGTGAAAACAACAATGGAGATGAAAAAAATACATATTTTAAATTGCAAGTATAAATTGCTATCAAAAAACAGTTTTTTGTGATATCTTTTTTATGGGTAAAGAAAATAATATAATTTTATTATTAAAATTAGGAGGAAAGTATGGATAATGTTGTAGCAATAGAAATAAAAAAATGTTCAAAGATTTATCATAAAAATGGTAAAGATATTGTTGCCTTGAAAAATATAAATTTGTCATTTGAATATGGTAAATTCTATTTAATTGTTGGACATAGTGGTTCAGGTAAAACTACTCTAATGAATATATTAGGTTTAATTGATTCTAAATATGATGGAATAGTTAAGATTAATAATAAAGAAGTAAATAATTTAAAATCAAAAGAATTAGCTAAAATAAGAAATACTAATATTGGCTTTATTTTTCAAGATTTTTATTTAGATAATTTCTTAACTGCTCAAGAAAACGTTTTAACACCTATGTTAATAAATCAAAAAAAATATAGTTATAAAGAAATGGAAGATAAAAGTAAAATTTTATTAGACAAAGTTGGTTTATCAGAACGTATTAAACATTTTCCTAAAGAATTATCTGGTGGTGAACAGCAAAGAGTGGCAATAGCTAGAGCTTTAGCCAATAATCCTAATATTATATTAGCCGATGAACCAACTGGTAATTTAGATGTTGAAAATGAAGAATATATTTTTAATTTACTAAAAGAAATGTCAAAAAATTTTAAATGCATAATAATGGTAAGCCATAGTAAAGATGCTAAAAAATATGCTGATGTAGTTTATAATTTAGAAAATGGTGAGATAAATTATGACAAAAATTAGTTTTTTAAGCATAAAAAAATTTTTTAGAATAAAATCAAATATAATAATTTGCATTTTATTAAGTATTTGTATGTCTTTTATGTGTGTAGTAAATTTTTTGCCAGTTTCAGTAAAAAATTATTGGGACAATCATCTTTTAAATAATGTGTTTTATCGAACTTATATGTTATATGAACAAGGAAAGAATAATTATGTAAAAAAGATTTTAGATGATATGCCAGAAGTTGCTGGTACGTATACTTTTGATGGATATTATTCATTAACTAGTATGGAAGAATTAACAGATGAATATAATGAAACACCTGTAATAATGGTTCATGGATTTGTTAATCCACCAGAAGTTGTTGAGGGAAATACAATAGATGAAAATAATAAAGATGAAAATTTATTAATATGTCCAAATAAGTTTTATCCATTTGTTAGAAATGATATGGTTAAAGATCCAGAGAATGGTTATTTAGATACAAGTAGAGAAATTGATTTAAGAAAATATCTTAATAAAGAAATAACTTTAGCATCAGATTTAGGAGATGGTGAAAAAACTAAATTTAAATTAATCGGCTTATATGATACTAAAACCAATCGTTTTATGGATAAATCAATGTGTTTTAGTTATTATTCTAATGTTCAAGAATTAAATAAATCAGCAAAAGGATTTAGTAAAGATAATTCTTTAATATATGAATTAAATAAAATATCAGATGCCCATTTGGTTGAAGCAAAATTAAAAGAACTTGGTTATTATGCCAATCCATCTGTAACTTTAAATATTGAAGTTGCAACTCAATCATTTGATTTGTTTATATATCTAAGTAAAGGCTTAATGATAATTATATTATTGATTATTTTAATAATTAGTTTTATTAGAATAAAAAAAGATGAAAAAAATTTAATGATAAATAAATTATTAGGATATAATAATCAGCAGTTTAGTATACAATGCATTACAAATAGTATTTTAACATTTATTGTTACTTTACTAATATCATTACCGTTAATATTTGGATTATGGAAATTATTTCAAATATATTTGCCTCAATATGATTCTACTTTTAGTGGAATAAAGATATTATTTTCTTACGAAGCATTAATAAAAATGATAATTTTATTAGCTTTAATCTTAGTGTTAATAACTATTATTAATATAATTAGTAAGTTTAAGAAAAATTTAATAAATATTATTAAATCATGAAAGGAGGTGATGAAGATGAAAAAAAGTTTTGCCAAAGTATTTTCCATTTTAAGCATAATAGTTGTCATAACAGCAATAACAACAGTAGTGGTATCAGCATCAAGTTATTATTATTCATTTAATATAGGCAATGGTGGAGATTATTCAACACCAGTAAATAGTTATGATGCTGGTCCGAGTTTAGTACAATTTAAAGTAAATTCATGGACAAATTATAATAATTTGGGTTATACTAGATTACAAGATACGTTAATTAGAGATACTGGCTTAAGTTCTCAAACTGTAGGTGTTAGAACTTTCCGTATTACATCTAATAGTAATTATGCTGAGAGTTTTGGACAACAATCTGCTGGAAATTACTACCATCATTTTAGTACCTATGTTAATGGAACAACTTATGGTGGTGTTCAATCTAATAGTGTTCATTGCTACACAACATAATTTTTCAGGATAGTTAAGTAAGAGTAAAAACAGTTGTTTTTACTCTAATTTCTTATGGGAGGAGTAATATAAATATGATTATGTTAAAAAAAATATTGAGGAATAAACACAATTATTATTTAATAATATTATTAACAATTTTTTTAATTTTATTTATATATTCTTTTAAATATATTTTATATGTTCAAGAAAATATTGATGAAAATATTTTTAATCAATTAAAGAATAGAGAACTTTTGGTAAAAATAAATGATGAAAATGATTTAAATTTTTTAAACAACAATGATGAAGTAGAATTTATGTATTATAGTTATCAAAATATATATTTAACTAATGACTTTATAAAAGGAGAATTATATCCATGTTTTATTAATCAAATGCCAGAATTAATTTATGGTAATTATGCAACAGCTATTGATGAAATAATTTTGCCAGAATCTTTTTATGGTAACAATGTTAATCCGTATGATTTTGTAGATAAACGAATATCTTTTAATATAGAAGATAAAACATATAGTTTTTTAGTAAAGGGCATATATAAAGTTGAAAACAATATAAAATTTAATTATATATATTATAATATTTTAAATATTGATACCTTAACTCAAAATATACCTAAATTAAGAACAAACTATTATCATGTAATAATTAATAATTATAAGAATGTTAATGAAATGATTAATAGAATTAGTAATATAACAGAAGTATCTTTTAACGATAATAGTGGGAAAGAAGAAATAAGTTTATATAAATCAGTATTTAAGATTCTTTTACTAAGCACAACAATTGCAATATGTTTTATGATAGTTTTATTTATTTTAATTATTTATTTGTATATAAAGTTAAATAAAAATGACATAATATTAAATTATTTTTTAGGTTATAATAACTTGCAATTAGCATTATATATAACAAATTATTTTAGTATATTAATAATAATAAGTGTTTTATTGGCTACTATATTTTTTATTCTGTTTGGAATAATAAATACGTTAATAAAACCAACTAATTATATTTTAAAGTTATTATTTAATTTTAATGGCTTATTATATCCTTTAATAATTACTTTAAGTTTAATGATGATTATAATTTTATTAATTTTTTGCATAGTTTTTTTAGTATTACTTTTTAAAAATAAAAAAGGAAAATTGAAAGTATAGAAAGAACTTAGTTGCTCAAACATATTTAAACCGACTATTGAAAATATCATACACTTTTGGTATAGTTAGATTGCTAATTATTTAGCAAGAAATTTACTTAACTATCCTGAAAAGTAAATTTGAAAAGATGTTGAAAAAATATAACAACATCTTTTTTTATAAACAAATAATAATTATTATAATTAATCTAGTTCAATTTGAATTTTTAAACAGTAATAAGACCACATTATTAAAAATATAATAAAAATGTAAAGAATAATATTATTGTATATAAAAGCCATAAGAATAAATAAAATGCTACCTATTATTCTTCCTATTACTAAAGCCGTTTCAATAAATAGATAATATTCCACTTTATATTCATTTTTAATTTTAGGAACATTAGCAATATTTTGAATATTTTTTTCATTAATTAAGTTTATAATATCTTTAGAAATTCTTTGGAAAAAGTTGAATATTATTATTGATAATGGATTACAATTAAGAATCACCCATATCAATGTAATAACTGTAAGAATAGTTGAGTATATAATCCAATTTTTATAATTTTTAGTTTTAATTGTTTTTATAAATAACCAACCTAATAAAGCAGAAATAATACTAAAAATTGATGTAAATATTCCTAAACTAAAACTGTCTGAAAAAACTCTAATAATAAATAATGAAATTATCATTTTTAAAGCTCCTTCTGAATAAACTATACCTTCGCAACATTTCATTTTAAAAATTAATTGGAATTTTTTATCATGATGGCAAATTTTTTTGAATTTTTTTAGATTAACTTTATTGTGTTTCGGTAAATTAATATCATCATATAAATAAGATAAAATTATTTGAATAATTATAAGAATTATAAATATTATTAATGAATTTATAAAACCACTTTTTAATACAATGTATCCAAAAAATATTGGTAGTAATATTGATAAAATATTATTGACAGCATGCGTACTTCCTACATATTTTTGACGCATATTATTTGTGATACCATCACTTTCTATCATATTATATACTGAATAATAAAAACCTTCTTCCAAACCATATAAAATACCAACTAAATATATATAATCTATTACTTTTTCTCTTAAAACGATTAAAGTGAAAAAATACAAGAAGTTCAATATTATACCAATTCTTAATAAATTAATTCTTTGTTTAGTTTTACAAATATTTCTAACCGAAAAAATTACTAGCCAGATAGTTATTATAGATAATAGTTTATATATACCAATTGGTAATATATTATTATTAGATATTTGAAAAAAATATAATATTAGAAAAGTTTCTAAAAATGTTGTTAAAATATTTTTAAATATTTTTAAACAGAATAAAATATTATAGTTATTTTTTTTAATCATTTAAATACTCCTTTAAAAAATCAATTACTCCCAATTTTGTGTTGCTTTTTGATGTAGTATAATTAGCTTTTTCTTTAACTTCATTTAAAGCATTTTCCATAGCAACTCCAATACCTACATTTTCTAACATTTCAATATCATTTAAACTGTCACCAAATGCCATTATATTATCATTAGGTATTTTTAAATATTTTGCTAATTTACTTATAGCAGTATATTTACTTGTACCTTTTGGTAACAATTCTAGCCATTTATTATCATTAAAAGAATCTTGCATAATAAGACAATCAATACTTTTATAATTAGATATAATATAATTATATAATTTTATTGCATGTTCACTATTCTTAAAATTTAATCCAATATGACTTACTTCATTTATTTCTTTTAATAAATTATTTTTGCTTTTATAAGTTTTAACAACTTCGTTATTTTCATTTATAAATAATGAATATTTGTAATATTTTTCGTTACTACATATGTCAATGTATTTAAAATCATCATTATATAAATCCAAAATATTTACTGTAATATTATATGGAATTGAATGACTATACATAACTTTTTTATTTAATACATCATATATTTTTGCTCCAGTATCAGAAATAATATAATTAATACATGGAACATTATTTAATTTATTAAATACTGAAAAAATTGTTCTTCCCGTTGCTATTACAATTATATATCCTTCATTTTTTAATTTATATAAATAATTAATATTTTCTATTGGCATGTTTCCATTGTTATCGAGTAATGTGCCATCTAAATCAAACACGAGCATTTTCAACTTAACCACCTTAAATAAATTTTATCATGTATGTTTTTATAAAGTAAAGAAGAATACATGATAGAATTTTAGCTCTAAATCGTATAAATTAAAAAAACGTAAATTTATGTAAAAACTATATTGAAATTTAATAATATATTTGTATAATAATAGGTATCTTTGGAGGTTTTAAGAATGAATAAACAAGATTTAAAAAATATTAAGAAGATGCTAATTGAAAAATATGAACATAATTCTTCAGAAATTGATATGTTAAATAAGAAAATAAATATTTTAAATTTAAATAGTATTAATAAAAAATTAAATAGTTTCTTAACATGGGTATCAATTCCTTGTACTGTTAATGTGATATTGTTGCCTAATTTAATTAATATTGATGCACTTCCATTAAATTTGCTTCAAGCATTAAATATTAGTGTGCCTATATTAATTGGAATAGCTGGAGAGAAGTTAACATTTAAAAAAGCTAATGAAGAAATGAAAAAAATTTCAAATTCAAAAACATATAAGCAAAGAATAGAAGAATTGACAAGATATGAAATAGAAAGAGATAAACTTGAACTTTTAAATGATGATCTAAATGTTCAAAAATTTTTAATAGAAGAAAAACTATTAAATGATTGTATTGTGACTGAAAAAAATATTAATGAAGTTGAAGTAAAAAATAATATTCAAAATATAAAAGAAAATATTGAAAAAAAACAGAAAGAAATAAATGAAACATTAGCTAAAGAAATTTTAACATCAAACTTTAATAAGTTTAGAAATGCAAAAAGTGATGCGTTTATATCTAGTATGTTTGGTGGTCTTGGTTTATATGCAATATGTAATATACATCTTATTTCTAGAGTATATAATGGAAAAATAAATAATGCTCTTGAAGTGGCTGCACCTTTTATAATCGGAGCGTTATCATTTGCAACATATTCTATTAAAGAGATTAAAGATAATTTAGATGTATTTAATAAACTTAATGATGAACTTGGCGATAGTAAATTGCCAGAATATAGTAAAGAACAGAAAAAATATACAGAAGACTATCACTATTATTTAAGACTTAAAATGGCCGAATTACGTGAACTTAGAATACGTTTAGAACAAGAATTTTGCAAATTAACAACCTTAGATAATTCTCAAAATAGTCAAATTGAAAAATATGAACAAAATGTAGAAACACTATCATATACAGAAGAACAAAATGTTATTAATGAAGAAAAAACACCTTCTTTAATAAGAAAGTTATAAAAAATAAATAGTTATATAAATACTTTTTGTAAATTATTAAAATATATGGGGAATAAACATGTTAATAAACAGATATTATTGTGTAAAATAAATGATAAAGAACTAAAAATAATTTTTTAATTGTTCATAACTATTTATAATCGTGAACAATGTTAAGGATGTGTGATTAATGAAAAAAGTATCTATAATCGTACCTGTATATAATACGAGTAGATATGTTGAAAAATGTATAAATAGTATACTTAATCAAACTTATAAAAATATTGAAGTGATAATTGTCGAAGACTATAGCACAGATTGTTCTCGAGATATTATTAAACAGTATTCATCAAACCCCAATGTTAAGATTGTTTTACAACCTTACAATATGGGAGCTGGCTATGCACGTAATATAGGTATAAATTATGCTTTAGGAGAATATATATCTTTTATAGATAGTGATGATATTATTAGCCCTTATATGATAGAAAAATTAGTTAAAATATTAGAAAAACATGAAGTAGGAATATCTATATGCAATTATTATTCATTTTTTATAAATCCTCATAAATATGATAATACTTATTTTCAAAGTGAAAAAATAGTTGATTTAGAGCAAGATAAAAATTTTTTATTATTTTCCAAAGGATATTGTTGGAATAAGCTATATAAAAGAAATATATTAGATAAAATAAAATTTCCAGAAGGAATAAAATTTGAAGATTCGGCTTTTACTTATCCAATATTAATTAGAGCAGAAAAAATAGCATATACAGATGAAAAATTATATAATTATCGACGTAATCCTAATGGCATTACAATGTTAAACAAGAAAGCAGCAAATTCTGGAATAGTTGATTTATATTATACAAGTGAAAAATTAAAAAATAATTATCAGCTAATTAGAAAAAATTCTACATTTGATGAATCAATTAATTTTTTAGCTCATGCTTATATGTATATTGGAGCTTTAGATTCTTTATGTTGGTGTAATATATCTAATGAAGACCGTAAAAAAATAGTCAATTATTTTACTTATATGGCTGATCGTAAATATGACATAACTTATTTAGAAAATCCAGTTATATTAAATAATATGAAACGATTAACTTATATATTGCGTATTAAGTTATTAGAACAACTTAAAAATTATGATTATTATACATATTATTCAGATAAAAAAATATTGGATGAGATATTAGAAATTGTTAGTAAATACAATGAGAAAAGATGTAGAATAAAAAGATAATTAGAAAACTTGCTATTTTTATGAAAGATTCTTTGTAGTGAATTATGAGATATAAAAATTATTGTTTTAAAACAATTTTAATGCTAGAATACTACTCAAGATATTTTATTGGCAGAGGTGAGTATTATAAAAACTATATTAGTTATTTCAAAATATAAGAACTTAATTCTTGAACGATTATTATTAAAAAAAGGTTATAAAGCATTAAGTTTCACTTTAAAAGATGAGAGAAAATTAATATTTAATGAAAAAATAGATTTAATAGTAATTGATTTGTTTCTGCCTTTAGAAATTATTAAAAATTATGCAAAAGAGCTAAATGAAAAGTATAATGTACCAATTGTTGTTTCAACAAATTATCTAAATGATGATGTTAAACCACTTGCAATTCAATTAGATATTAATTTGCTTAAAAAGGATTATGAAAATAAAAACAATATAATAAATAAAAAAATATAGAAAGAAGTAGTTTGATAATTGAAAATTAGAGAAAAAACTACCGAAAAACAATCTGAATCCA
>CANQIN010000050.1 GCA_947623995.1 uncultured Bacilli bacterium
TATAATGCTACTTTTCCTTTTGATGTTGATAAAGCTTATGCAGATTATCATTAACACCACTATTCTAATACACAGCCTTAAATAGTATTTAAGTGGTGAAAATATAATATAGATTTACTAAAAAATAATGTTTTACAAGTTAGATCTTTTTCTATCTTTTTATTTTGAAAAAATAAAACAAATTAATTTATTAATATGAATTAAAAATATTATAAAATTTTATTTTTTTGAGTAGTTTAATGTGATATAATGAATTTTGAAAAGAGGCGAGATAATGATTTATATTACAGGTGACACTCACAGAGATTTTAATAGATTAAATAGTTTAGAATTTAATGAAAATGACATGATAATAGTTTTAGGTGATGCGGGTATTAATTATTTTCTTAATGAATATGATAAACAATTTAAAGAATATTTAAAAGAATTTAAATTAAAAATATTTTGTATTAGAGGTAATCATGAAGAACGTCCTGAAAATATAAGTACATATAAAGAAGTTGAAATGTTTAATGGTAAAGTATATATAGAAGAAGATTATCCTAATTTAATTTTTGCTAAAGATGGTGAAGTTTATGATATTGATAATCAAAAAGTATTAGTTATTGGTGGAGCATATTCAATAGACAAAGAGTATCGTCTTCTTTATGGAAAAAGTTGGTTTAAAGATGAACAATTAAATGAAGATGAAATGAAAAAGATATTTAATAAAGTTAAAAATAAACATTTTGATATCGTTTTATCTCATACTTGTCCTTTTAAATATGAACCTATTGAAGTATTTATGGCTGGCTTTGATCAAACAAAAGTTGATAAAAAGATGGAACATTTTCTAGATAAAATTGAAGAAAATATCGAATATAATAAGTGGTATTGTGGTCATTTTCATACTGAAAAACAAATTGATAAATTAGAATTTATGTTTGGGAGAATTAAAGTATTTAATAAAGATGAATTTGCTCCTAAATATAATCGTGATGGCTATGAAATAATAAGAGATTATTGTAAGCAAGATGATATTTATCAAAAAAATAAAGTATGTTGTCCTAAATGCCATAGTGATAATATAACTGTTTTAAAAGGTGAAGGAGAATTTATTTATGGCCTTGATTTTATCGCCGTTATTTGCAATAAATGTAAGAAAATTTATGGTTTTAATGATGTTAAATATAAACAAAATTGTCCTAAAGAATTATAAAATTGTTTACAGTTAATTCATAATCTAGTAGAATAATTAAAAAGTTAGGAGTTATATATGAAGTGGATTGATAAAACTGATTGTTTTGAAACAAAAGATTTTAAGAAAAAACATTTGTTAATATGTGAAATATTAGATGATAAAATTGAAGTAAATTTATATTCGACAGATGATATTAACAACTACGAAATATATGTAAGTTATGGAGTTATGTATGGAATTGTTTACACTCATAAAGATAAAGCTTATGAATTAAGAGAAGAAATAAAAAAAGTTATTTATGATGATTACCTAGCTAATGGATATAGCAAAGATATGCCAACCGATGAATTTATCAGAAATTTTTATGAAAAATATCAAATTTGCATTCCTAATGATATCTTTTTTGATGAAGAAGAATTTATGAACAAAATGTTAGATATATTGGATAATATAGACAAGATATGGTAATCTTAATAATTTATTTTTAAAATAGTTATCATAACTGAATGGTAATAATAACTGAAAACTAAAGGCGATAAATTGTCCTTTAATTTTTTTTAACTTTTGTTCTTTTCTTAAAGACAAAGTTTGTTCTTTATGTTAAAATAAATTAGTACAGATTTATAAAAGGTGTGGTATTATGGCAAAGATTATTTCATTAGTTAATCAAAAAGGTGGAGTAGGAAAAACAACAACAAGTATTAATCTTGCTGCAGCTTTAGGTAAAGAAGGCAAAAAAACGCTTTTAATAGATTTAGATCCTCAAGGTAATGCTTCTAATGGTCTAGGTTTAAATGCCAATGATTTTGAATATGATACATATGATGTTATAACTAATGCATGTAATATTAAAGATGCAATTGTTAAAACTAAATTTAAAAATTTATCAATATTACCTTCAACTATTAATTTAGCAGGTGTAGATGTTGAGTTTGTTAAAAAAATGTTAGAAGATAATTCTTTTAAGCAAAATGAACAATTAAAGAAGGCGATTAAAGAAATTGAACCTTTATATGATTATATAATTATTGATTGTCAACCATCTTTAGGTATTTCAACTATGAATGCTTTAGTGGCAAGTAATTCTGTTATTATTCCGGTTCAATGTGAATATTATGCCTTAGAAGGAATTGCTCAATTACTTAATTCAATTATTTTAGTGCAAAATAAAATGAATCCTGATTTAAGAATAGAGGGTGTTTTACTTACAATGCTTGATGGTAGAACTAATATTGGTTTAGAAATTATTGAAGAAGTTCGTAAATGTTTTAAAACTTTAGTATTTAACACTATTATTCCGCGTTTAGTTCGTTTAGTAGAAGCACCATCTCATGGTAAACCAATTAGTGATTATGATCCAACTTCAAGAGCTACTTTAGCCTATGAAAATTTAGCAAAGGAAGTGATTAGTAGAAATGGAAACTAAAAGAAAGGCTTTAGGGAAGGGGCTTGAACAATTATTTTCAAATGAAGTAATTAATTTTCAAGATTATACTAAAGAAATAGTTGATAATGCTAGTTCATCTGATATTATAGAAATTCCTTTAAGTGAAATAAGAAGTAATCCATATCAACCAAGAAAGACTTTTAATGAAGAAACGATTAAAGAATTAGCGGAATCAATTAAAGAACATGGTATTATTGAACCTGTTATTGTTAAAAAAAGTATTAAAGGTTATGAACTTGTGGCAGGTGAAAGAAGATGTAAGGCTGCTAAAGAAGCAGGGTTAGAAAAAATTCCAGCTGTTATTAAAGATTTTAGTGACCAAGAGATGATGGAAGTTGCTTTAATTGAAAATATTCAAAGAGAAGATTTAAATCCGATTGAAGAAGCTACTGCTTATCAAAATATAATTAAATTAAGTAATTTAACCCAAGAAGAATTTGCTAAGAAATTTGGTAAAAGTCGTAGTTATGTAACTAATTTATTAGGCTTACTAAATTTACCAGAAGAAACAAGAAAATTAGTGATATCTAAAGAACTTAGTATGTCTCATGCGAGATGCTTAAGTAAATTAAATGATGATTACTTAATCAATACCTTAGCAGAAAAAGTTGTTAAAGAAGGAATGAGTGTTAGAACTTTAGAAAATTTAATTAATGCTCAAGAACTTCCTAAAAAACAAAAACAAGAAAGAGATAATACTAAAAATATTCGTAATTCCATTTATGAAAAATTATTAAGAGAAAAAGTTGGTACTAAAGTTAAAATATCTCCTAAAAAGATTGAAATACCTTATAGTGATGAAGAAGATTTAGCCCAAATACTAGAATCTTTAGGAATTAGAATTGAGGAAATTTAATGAATAAGTTTTTTGAAGGTTTATTTAGAAAAGAAATTATTGGACCAGTAATTATTGTTGCAGTAGGATTTTTGCTACATAAAATAATTAAAGTTATTGTTGAAAAGATTTTTATTCATGGGAAAAATACTTATGAACAAAAGAAAAGAAAAACGATTGTTAATTTAACTAATAATGTTATTAAATTTTTCTTATATGCGATTATGTTAATAATGATTTTAGATATTTATGGCATTGATACGAGAAGCTTTATTGCATCATTAGGAATTGCAGGAGTTGTAATCGGCTTAGCCTTACAAGAAACGGCTCAAGATTTTATAAGTGGAATAGCTATTATTACTGATAACTACTATGTTGTAGGGGATTTAGTAACTGTTAATAACTTTACTGGTGAAGTAATTGAACTAAGTTTAAAAAGTACGAAAATTAAAAGTATTAGTGGAGAAGTTTTAGTTATTGCTAATCATAATATCACCAGTGTTATAAACCTTAGTCAGGAACGAGCTGGTATTAAAGTTGAAGTTCCAACTGCATATGAAGAAAATTCTGATAAAGTTGAAAAAGTTTTAAAACAAGTTGTTGAACAAGCTAAGAAAATTCCTAATGTTTATCCGGATAGTAAATATTTAGGGATGGAAGAATTTAAAGATTCAGCTATAACTTATTCATTTGTCGTATATTGTAAGCAAAGTGAACGTTTTGATATTAAAAGAAGAATTTTAAAATTAGTTAAAGAATTTTATGAACAAGAAAATCTTAAAATTCCTTATAATCAAATTGAGGTGCATAATGGAAAAGATATTGTATAATTTAAATGACCATGTTATTATGAAAAAGCCTCATGCGTGTAAGACTAATGAATGGGTTATTACCAGAGTTGGGGTTGATATTAAATTAAAATGTCTTTATTGTGGACATGAAATTATGATGGACCGTTTAGAGTTTGAACGTAAATTAAAAAAGGTAATTGGTGATATAAATGAAACAAAAATTGAAAAGTAAATTAACTCTTCATCCGATTATGACTTACTTAATATTAGTAGGTATAATTATTGTGATAAGTGGGATATTATCCTTTATTGGTATTGCATCTGAAACATATAAGATTAATGCTAATACTTTAGAATATAATCAAAGTCTTTTAAGTGTTAAGTCATTATTTAATTTAACTGGAATTCGTTATATTTTTAGTTCAACAGTATCTAACTTTATGAACTTTGCTCCATTAAGTAGTTTTATAATTATTTTAATTGGTTTTGGAGTAATGGAAAAAAGTGGTTTTTTAAAAACGGCTGTTGCTGTTATAACTAAAAAAATGAAAAGAAATACCGTAACCTTTTTAATTGTTTTCTTAAGTGTTGCTTTAAGTATTATGGGGGACTTATCCTATATAGTAATGCTTCCTTTAAGCGCTTGTATCTTTAAATATGGTAGACGAAATCCTAAAATTGGTTTAATTGCTTCTTTTGCTGGACTTTCTTGTGGTCAAGGTTTGTCAGCTATTTTTACAAGTGTGGACTCATCACTTTTAACTGAAACTTCCCTGGCGGCAAGAATTATTGATCCTTCATATCGCCTGGCAACGATTAGTTCCATCTTTATTATGGCAGTTGCTGTGGTGTTAGTTTCTTTAGCAATTACTTGGATTACCGAGAAAAAAATTGCCAATAAAATTGGTAAATATCAAATACCGGAAGAAGATAAAGAAGATATTTTAGTAACAAGAAAAGAAATAAGAGGATTTATCTTTTCCGTTGGAGCAGCAATATTATATATTTTAGTATTCTTATATAACATTATTCCAGGACTACCTTTTTCTGGAGCTTTACTAGATAATACCCAAGGATTTTTTATCGACAAACTATTTAGTTATAATTCTTTCTTCTCTAATGGTTTTGTCTTTGTTGTTACAATTTTCTTTGTTATCTTAGGTTTATTTTATGGAATTGGGTCAAGAACTATTAAAAACCATCAAGATTTTATTGATACTTTAGGACATTCTTTGGATGGAACCGGAAAAACTTTAGTGTTGATTTTCTTTGCATCTTTATTTATAAGTTTATTTAAAGAAACTAATATTGGTTCCGTTATTGTCGCGTCTTTAGCTAATTTATTTAGTAGTTTAAATTTCTCAGGGTTACCTTTAGTAATTTTGTTATTCCTAATTAGTGCTGTTGCCACTTTCTTTGTACCAACTTCAATTACTAAGTGGTCTATTTTAGCTCCTGTTGTAGTGCCTGTTATGATGAATGCCGGAATATCTCCTGAATTTTCGCAAGTAATATTCCGATTTGGGGAATCATCTGTAATGGGTCTAACCCCATTAATGGCTTATTTTGTCATCTACTTAGCTATGTTAAATAAATATCACGATAAAGATAATGCCATTCCTTTAATGGAAGCCTTACGTTATCAAATACCATATTGTATTGTAACCTTTTTTGTTTTACTAACCTTAATTATCTTATGGTATGTTATTGGTCTTCCTCTTGGAATTAATGGAGCTATAGTGCTATAATTTAAAAGAAAGGTGTGGTCATATGTCTTTAAAAGCGGGGATTATTGGTTTACCAAATGTGGGAAAGTCGACTTTATTTAATGCCATTACTAAAAAGCATATCCTAGCGGCTAATTATCCTTTTGCGACCATCGAACCAAATGTTGGGGTGGTAACTGTTCCAGATAGTCGTCTAGAATTCTTAGAAAATTTATATGTTCCTAAGAATACCGTTCCAACTTCATTTGAATTTACCGATATTGCCGGTTTAGTAAAAGGAGCTAGTCAAGGTGAAGGTTTAGGTAATAAATTTTTATCGCATATAAGAGAAGTTGATGCTATTGTGGAAGTAGTAAGATGCTTTCAAGATGAAAATATTATTCATGTTGCCGGGGGCGTAGATCCGATTAGAGATATTGAAATTATTAATGTTGAATTAATTTTAGCTGATTTAGAAATAATTTTAAATCGCATTAGTAAAATTGAAAAAAAAGCAGTAACAACAAAAGATAAAGAATCATTATTAGAGTTAGGAGCTTTACAAAAATGTCAAAAAGCTTTAGAACAAAATATTCCGATCAGATTAATTAAAGATATGTCTTTAGATGAACAACTAGCAATTAAAAGTTTTAATTTTATAACTG
The DNA here is from genome assembly GCA_947623995.1 of uncultured Bacilli bacterium. Classification (GTDB taxonomy): domain Bacteria; phylum Bacillota_I; class Bacilli_A; order RF39; family UBA660; genus Ventrenecus. The sequence goes on from CANQIN010000050.1 coordinate 6,625, forward strand.
CTAAACCGATAATTTATGTAGCTAACGTAAATGAAGATAGTGCGGTTATAGGTGAAAATGAATATGTTAGTAAAGTTAAAAGTTATGCTAGTAATGAAGGTTCTAGTGTAATTGTGATGTGTGCTAAAATGGAAAGTGAATTAGCTGAGTTAGAAGAAAGTGAAAAGAAAAACTTCTTAAAAGAATTAGGTATTAATTATAGTGGTTTAGATAAATTGATTTTTGCGACTTATGATTTACTAGGACTTGAAACATTCTTTACAGTTGGTAAAGATGAATGTCGGGCTTGGACTTTTAAAAAAGGAATGGTTGCTAAGAAATGTGCTGGTTTAATTCATTCTGATATTGAAAGAGGTTTTATTAAAGCCGAAATTATGAAATATAATGATTTAGAAGAATTAAAAGATGATAAAAAAGTTCAGGAAGCTGGCAAGCTTTATTTAGAAGGTAAAGATTATGTAATGCAAGATGGTGACATTGTTTATTTTCGCTTTAATGTTTAAAAATAGAGGTGTGAGATGTTTTGGATTAGTTTATTAGTTGCAATTTTTTTAGGACTTGAGTGTTATAGTTTATATCAAAAAAAATTAAAGAAAACAAGTATAAGATTTGCTTTGTTAACTTTAGTTTATCTTGTTATTAACTTTTTAATGCTTTATAAATCTTTAAAAGTAGAGTATTCATCTATTATCTATTTAATGAATTCTTTAACTAATAATCCGATTGTAACTATTTTATGGATACTAATTAATATTGCTTTATATTTATATCTTGCTAAAGAAATGCTTAAACTTCGTAAAAAACATAAACAAAATAAAAAAATATTATTGGGAATATTAATTTCATATTTAATTTATGATATCTTGTTAGTCTTTGTATTATTCCATAATATTATGGTATATGTTTTATTAATTTTATTAATAAGTTTAATTGTCTTAACTGTTAAAAATTATTTAAAATCTCATCAAAATTATTTAATTATTATTTTTCTAATTTTAAGTTTATTTACTTATTATTCATATTTTACTTATGGTGGTTCTGCTAGACTTCAAATTGCTATGATGGGTTACCCTTTTAGTGCATATCAAACTGGTTTAGAAGAATTAACTCATTTAAAAGAAAAAAATGTTAGACAATTTTATCCAATTAAAAATATTCCGGTTGAAAGTGGGGATATGGGAATAATTATAGTTAAAAATTATTTTATAATAAAAATTGGTGAATATATTGGCTTTTAAAATAAAGCCTTTTAATATAGGTTAAAAAAATTATATTTTTCTAAAAATGTGATTTTTAACATTGTTTTTCTTTCTAAAAATGTGATTTTTGATGTTGATTTTCTTTCTAAAAATGTGAACATTTAGAAAAAAATAGTCGGAATTTTGTGTAAAAAGAGCTTAAAAAAGCTGGAATTTTGTGTTAAACATGTTTGAGATACACTTAGTTATGGTTATTTTAGTCCAAAAGAATTGGGCATGACATTCTAAGAAAAGATGTGAGTGACAAACAATAGTTTTTTTTGTATAATTTAATTGGGTGGGTTCTATGGAAAAAGTTAAAACTAAAACTATTATGACTAAATCAGATCAAGGTAATAAATGGTTTGGGATTGATTATCATATGAATTTATATAAAGGTTGTTCTTTTGGGTGTATTTATTGTAATTCGAGATGTGAATCTTATCATATTAAAAATTTTGATCAAATTAGATGTAAAGAAAATGCTTTAGAAATTTTAGAAGAAGAATTAAAAAGTAAAGGATATAAAGGTGTTATATCATTTGGAACATTATCTGATCCTTATAATTTAGAAGAAGAAAATTTAAAATTAACTAGAGGAGCTTTAGAATTAATTTTAAAATATGGTTTTGGAGTATCTATTGATACGAAAAGTGATTTAATCTTAAGAGATATCGATTTACTTAAAGCTATATCTGAACGTAATAGTGTTATTATTAAAATATCGATTACAACTCATGATGATGCTTTAGCTAAAAAAATTGAACCTAAAGTTATATCTTCTAGTAGACGTTTTGAACTTGTTAAAACTTTAAATGAAAATGGTATATATACTGGTATTTTATTACATCCCGTTTTACCTTTTCTAACTGATAATGAAGAGACAATTACTAGTATTATTGAAAAAGGGTATTCTGCTCATACTAAATTTATCTATACTAAAATGGGTATGACTTTAAGAACTAATCAAAGAGATTATTATTATGCAGCATTAGATCAATTATATCCTGGTTTAAAAGAAGATTATATGAGTGTTTATAATAATCGTCATATCTGTAATACTTTACAATATCGTTATTTAATGGAATTGTTTTTAAATAAGTGTAGTGAATATCATATCTTAACGGATATGGATGCCATAATAAGTGATTATAAAAAAGTAATACCGAAAAATGAACAAATAAGTTTATTTTAAAAATTAGGATATATATTATATGCTAATTTTTTTTTAAGGCATAAAATAATTTGAAAGAAGGCGTCTTTATGGAAAGTATTTCTTTAGGTCAAATAGCAGGTATTTTAACTTTTTTAACTGTTTTAATAGGTGGAATTACAACTATTGTTACCGTTCTTAAAAAATTTATTTCTAAAATTCTTAAACCAATTGAAAAAAAAATAGATGATTTACAAGAAACTTCATCTAAAAGTAGAAATAATATTGAATTAGAATTAATTAAAATAATATTAGTTAATTTTGTTAATGATATTGATCAAGGTATAAATAAAACACAAATTCAAAAACAAAATGCTTATGAGCTATATGATCGATATCAAACTTTAGGTGGTAATAGTTATGTTCATGATAGATGGAAAAAATTAAAAGATGAAGGAAAATTATAAGAAAAATATTGATTCAAGAAAAAATATCAAATTTGTAAATAATATATAATAAAAAATGGAATAAAAGAAAATGAAAATAGTAGTTATTTATTTGCAAATTTTTAAAAATGTAAAAAAGAGGGGCTAATATATTTAATTTTTATCAAAATTTAACGGAATTAGACTTAAGTTATTTTGATGCAAACAATTTTTTAATGAACATCTTGCTTACAATCAATAACATTTTGCCTTAAATTTTGTTCATAGTCAAATGTTTCAGAACGTTTTGTTAATCCTTTTTTAAAATGTCCCATAAAGATTTTTTTAAAATGTCCCATTTCAATATGTTAAAATATATCTC
>CANQIN010000051.1 GCA_947623995.1 uncultured Bacilli bacterium
AAAAAGCATAACTTTTAATAGCTATACTTCTTATATACCCTTTTTTTTAATTGTCTAAATTTTGGGGTACAGTTCAAAAGTATTCTTTTTTTTAAAATTGATTTTTCTTTATATGTTTGATATTATTTAACTAGGTGAGAAGATGAAAAATTTAAAAGAAAAACTATTAAATTTTTTTAGTAATAAAAAACACTTATATTGGACAATAGCTATTTTAATTATTGTTATTCTAGCTATTATTGGTTTAATAATTTTAAGTATCTTATCTAAACGTTATGATTATTTAGAAATTGAAAATATGTTGGTTGATAGTTCAAAAGCTTATTTAATTAGTCACAAAGACATTAGTTTAACTGATGAGGATAATTCTTATGAAATAGATGCAACTAGTTTAATAAATGAAGAATATCTAAAAGATTTTTCTAAACTTAGTAATGATACTAATTGCAATGCTACTGTAACTGTTAATTATAATCATGGAGAATTTAGATATACGCCTATTTTAAATTGTGATAATTATGAAACTAAAGTTTTTAAAGATGTTTTATTTGAAAAGGAAAACATTGTTCAAAGTGGCGATGGTTTATATAAAATAGATGAAGTATATCGTTATAAAGGCGATTATGTTAATAATTACTTTAAATTTGCTAATAAAATTTGGCGATTATTTAAATTAGAAAACAATAAATTATATTTAGTATTAGCTGATACAATAAATGATAAAAATAGTTCATATGTTTATGATGATCGTTATAATTATGATTTAGAAAGTGATAAAGGCTTAAATGATTATGATGTTTCAAGAATTAAAGATACTTTAACTGATTATTACAATAATGATTTTAAAGATTACAAAGCTTATATTGTTAATCATGATGCTTGTAAAAATACTAGAAGTGAAATTGATAATGATTTTATTGGAGCAATTGACTGTTTTACTACTACTAATGTTCCAATTAGTTTAATGGCTGTTTATGATTTTTTAAGTGCAAGTCGTGATCCATTATGTTTAGATACAATGTCGGCTAATTGTTCAAATTATAATTATTTAACTATTGCTAAAAATAAATGGTGGTTAATGAATGGGACAAATGAAAATTCATCTAAAGTTTATTTTGTTAATCAAAGTGGTAATTTAAATTTAGATTATGCAAGTAGTAAAAAAAATCTTAGATATGTTATAACCTTACCAGATGATGTTTTATATAAAAATGGTAATGGTACTGAAAATAATCCATATACAATTTATTTATATTAAAGTTCATTAAGAACTTTTTTTTATAGTAAAATAAAAAAGAAGGTATACCCTTCCTTATATTAGAAAATTAAGCCACCAAGAATAATTGCAAGTAATATAAATAGAACTAAAATAATGAATGCACTAATGTTGTTATTATTACATCCACATCCAGAATTTTGTCCTTGTTTGCAACAACTCATAAGGCACCTCCTTCATTAAAGACTAAATGAATGCTCCAACAATTAATACTAATAAGATAAATAATACTAGTATTATTGCTGGTCCAAGTCCATTACTTTCACAGTTGTACATGATACTCCCTCCTTTATTTGTCTTTTCATTTATATTGTATGGTAAATTTTTTCATTGGTTCGTCTTTTTAAAAAAGTTATTTTCATTTACTAAATAGTATTAGACGTGGTATAATAACAATGGTTTTTAAAGAAAGAAGGATATTAATGAATAAGAAAAAAATTGTTATTATAGGTTTAAGTGCCTTATTATTATGTGGATGTGGTAAAGAAATACCTACCCTATCTGATGGTAGTCAAGCTATTGCAACTTTTAATGATGAAGGTATTAGTCTTTCAGCAAATGATTTATATAATAAAATGAAAGAACAATATGCTCTAGATGCCATGCTTCAATTAATGGATAAACAAATTTTAGAAAAAGAATTACCAGATGATCTTGAATCAGAAATGGAAAATGCTAAAAATACTGTTAAATCAATGAAAGATACTTATGGTGAAGACCAAATTAATTCTTATTTTGGTTCAGTAGATAATTATACTAATTATATTTACATTAATAATTTACAACAAAAAGCTATTTTAAATTATGCTAAATCTAAAGTATCGGATAAAGAAGTACAAGCTTATTATGATAAAAATATTTATGGAGATGTTACTGTAGACCATATCTTAATCAAAACTAATGTTACTGATGATACTTCAAGCGAAGATAAAGAAAAATTAGAAACAGAAGCTAAAAATAAAATTAATGAAATAATTGATAAATTAAATAAAGCTGAAAATAAACTTGAAACTTTTAAAGAACTTGCTAAAGAATATTCAGATGATGAAGCAACTAAAGATAATGGTGGAAGCTTAGGAGCTATTAATACGGATACCCTATCAAGTAGTTATGATGAATTGCTTAAAGCCGCTAGAAATTTAGAAGATGGAAAGTATTCTACGGAATTAATTACTACCGAATTAGGTTATCATGTTATTTATAAAGAAAGTACTTCTGAAAAAAAATCTTTAGAAGACGCAAAAGAAGAAATTTTAGAAGAATTAGGACAAGAAAAACTTAATAATGATGCCACTTTAAATATTACAGCAATGGAAGAATTAAGAAAAAAATATGGCATGGAAATTCAAGATTCTGATTTAAAAGAAAAATATTCTAATTATATTGCAAACTCAATAGCTTCAGCAAGACAAAGTGAAGTAGAAACTACAGCCGAATAAAAGACCAATTGGTCTTTTTATTTTTGTATACCATCAAGACTAAAGCTTTTAGCATCAGTAATTAAAACATTAATAATTTTCCCTATGACATCTTTAGGAGCTAAAACATTAACTAATTTCATTCCCCTAGTATAACCATAAACTTTATTACAATCTTTTTCACTAATTCCTAAAATTAAAACTTCTTCTACTTTACCAACTAATTTTTCATTACTTTCTTTAGAATACTGATTTATCTTTTCATTTAAACGTTGTAAACGTTTTTCTTTTTCTTCTAAAGTAACATTATCTTTCATTTTACTTGCTGGAGTTCCTTCTCTTGGACTATAAATGAAAGTATATGCTCCATCATATTTTACTTTATTAACAACATCTAAAGTATCTAGAAAATCTTGTTCACTTTCATTTGGAAAACCAACTATTATATCAGTTGTAATTGTAACATCTTTGATTTTATTTTTTAATTTATTAATTAAATCTAAATATTCATCTTTGGTATATCTTCTACCCATTAATTTTAATATACGATCACTTCCACTTTGAAGTGGTAAATGAATATAAGGCATAATATTATCATATTTACTAATAATATCAATCATTTCTGGAGTAAAATTCCACGGATGAGAAGTTACAAATCTAATTCTATGAATACCAGTTTTAGCAACTTCTTCTAAAAGGGTCACAAAAGAATAACCTAAATTTAAATCATTACCATAAGCATTAACATTTTGTCCTAATAATGTAACTTCTTGATAACCTTCTTCTTTTAATAATGTAACTTCTTTAATAATTTCTTCCATTTTACGACTTCGTTCTTTACCTCTTGTATAAGGTACAATACAATAAGTACAAAATTTATCACAACCATACATAATATTAACCCAAGCTGTTATTTTAGAATCACGATGATAGTTTACTCCTTCATAAACACATCCTTCTTCACTATAAACTTCAATATCTTGTTTATTATGATTATTTAAAATTAAATTACCTAGTTCATGAATATTATGAGTTCCAAAAACAATATTGATATAAGGATGTCTTTTTAATATTTCTTCTACTACACTTTCTTCTTGACTCATACATCCTCCTAAAGCAACAATAATTTCTGGATGTTCTTTTTTTAAGTGTTTAATTCTTCCTAAATAACCAAACACTTTATCATGAGCATTTTCTCTAATTGCACAAGTATTTAAAACAATTACTAAAGCTTCTTCCATTACTTCAGTTTCTTCTAAACCTAAATTTTCTAAAATAGCTTTAATTTGTTCAGAATCATGAACATTCATTTGACAACCATAAGTTTTTAAATAAAATTTTTGGCCTTTAAAGCAATTATCTTTAACATCATTAGCTATTTTATATACACTTGGCTTATCACTTCTAATTTTAGCCTTTTTTAAATCTGGTAAATTCATTTAAATCATCCCCAACTAAATCGTATTATATCATAAAAAAAGAGCTAATAACAATTAACTCTTAATAATCCCAACTCATATCGTCATCTTCATCAATTGTTTCATCATCAATTATTTCATTTTCAGACTCATCATAATAACCTTCTTCTTCCACATCAATATCTTCTTCAGGCTCTACATAATCATCTGTAATATTAGTTATATAAATTTCAATTTTATCATAATTAATATATTTAATATTATCTTCATATCCAGAATATAATATATCTCTTTTAATATTATATGTTTCTTCAACATTTATAGCATCAATATAATCTGTTGCAATAGGTTTATCACCTTTAAAATAAACTACTATACTACTAACAGAACCTATAATTTTACCAGTATTATTTGTAAGATTAAAATCAATAACTTTATTTTTATCATCAATAAGATACTCCATTTCAATTTGATCAACAAATTGGGAAGTATCAGCTATTCCTTCTAAGTTTTCACTTTCAGTTTTAATATCTAAATTTATTTTATTAGGAATATATGATTCAAAATTATCATTAATTGGTAATAATAATGAAGCATATGTTGTACTATTAGCTTTAAAATTTTTCAAAAAAACTTCATCTTCAGATATTAAATCACCTACAGCAGATGGATAAGAAGATGTAATATCTAAATCACTAATATCACTACCACTATTATTAGTTAACTTTAATATTAAATCAGAGTTATCATTACCATAAAAAGTTTCTACTTTTATATTATTTGGAGCATTTAATGTAATCTTATCATCAACTCCATCCTGCTTTTCACCACAACCAGTAAATAACAAACAACATATAACAAATAATAATAAAAATCTAATGTTCTTTTTCATTAAAAATACCCTCTTTCTAACATAGAATTATTATATCATATTTTTTTTTATAATAAACTTTATTTTTTAATTTTCAAAATTTTTTCATTTAATTTTTAGTAATTTTAGTTTTTCCTCCCATGTAAGGTCTTAAAACCTCAGGAATAAGAACTGATCCATCTTCTTGCAAATTATTTTCTAAGAAGGCAATTAACATTCTTGGAGGTGCTATAACGGTATTATTTAAAGTATGAACAAATTCTTTTTCACCATTAGAATTTTTATAACGAATTTTAAGACGTCTTGCTTGAGCATCAGTTAAATTAGAACATGAACAAACTTCAAAATAGGCTTTTTGTCTTGGGCTCCAAGCTTCAATATCACAAGAACGATATTTCAAATCAGCTAAATCTCCAGAACAGCAAACTAATTTACGAACGGGAATATTTAAACTTCTAAATAACTCGACTGAATAATTCCACATTTTATTATACCATTCTTCAGAATCTTCTTTTTTACATAAAACAACCATTTCTTGTTTTTCAAATTGATGAATACGATATACTCCTCTCTCTTCAATACCATGAGCTCCAACTTCTTTTCTAAAACATGGCGAATAAGAAGTCATCGTAATTGGTAAATCACTTTCTTTTAAAATTTGATCTTTAAATTTAGCAATCATTGAATGTTCACTAGTACCAATAAGATATAAATCTTGATTTTCAATTTTATACATCATATTTTCTTGTTCAGTAAAACTCATGACTCCACTTACAGCATCCCCATGAATCATAAAAGGTGGAATACAATAAGTAAAACCTTTATCAATCATAAAATCACGAGCATAAGCTAAGACAGCAGAATGAAGTCTTGCAATATCACCCATTAAATAATAAAAACCATTACCACTAACTCTGCCAGCAGCATCTTTATCTAAACCATTAAAACTAGCCATAATATCAGCATGATAAGGTATTTCATAAGGAGGTACCACTGGATCACCAAAACGCATTTCTTCCACATTTTCACTATCATCTTTACCAATTGGAACATCACTAGCTATAATGTTAGGAATAACCATCATTCTTTTATTTATCTCAGTTTCTAAATTAGTTTCTTTTTCTTCTAACTTAGGAATATTAGCTTTAATACTTGCAACTTCTTCTTTAATCTTATTTGCTTCATCTATTTTCTTATTAGCCATTAAATTCCCAATTTCTTTACTTAAAGAATTAACTCTACTTCTCTCTTCATCAGCTTTCATCTTAGTTTCACGATATTCTTTATCAAGTTCATAAACCTCATCAACTAAAACTAATTTCTCATCTTGAAATTTCTTCTTAATATTTTCCTTTACTAAATCTTTATTATTTCTTATTAAATCAATACTTATCATTTTTATCATTCCTTTCTATTATTTGAAAACGATATTTTTGACCCGTAACATTATCAGGTCTTTTGCTAACATCTTCATCTGATAAAAAACTACTAATTTTTCTTGCCCATACATCTCCATCATGTTTATAAATAACAACAAATTCTAAATCTTCACTATCTTTAGCAAGCATTAAAACTTCAACTACTTTACCTTTAAAATGTTGCCAAAGACTACCAACAATAATATTTTCTTTTCTCATAGTCCTCCTTAAAAATAAAAGAATGGTCCAATCTATAGGAGTCAATTATAGACGGTGCCATCCTTTCTTTTACTTAATTATTTGATAACGGAAAAAACCGTGATTTATTAAATCCTCTAAAAAGGAGAAATAAAATTTTATCTTACTTATTTCCACCAACCATAAGCTCTCTAATAAAGAATCAAATTTTATCATGTCTTTTATAATTGATTTACAGATTTATTATAACAAATATTTATTATTATTCAAAACTTTTATTTTTAATTTCTTCTTTAATTTTAGTAATAAATTCTTCAGTACTTATATTAATGGTTTCTTCACTTTTATATTTACGATAACTAATACTATTACTTTCAAGTTCTTTACCACCTAAAACTAAAGTATAAGGAATTTTTTTAATAACTGATTCTCGCATTTTATAACTTAGTTTTTCATTACGTTCATCTAAAGTTACTCTAATATTTTCTTTTTTTAATAACTCATATATTTTTTTAGCATATTCTAAATGATACTCATTATTAACGGGAATAATATTAATTTGGATTGGACTTAACCATAAAGGTAGAGCACCTTTATATTCTTCAAGAATATAGGCGATAAAACGATCAAGAGAACCTAGGATAGCACGGTGAATAACAACAGGTGTTTTTTTCTCACCATCACTATCAACATAAGTTAAATTAAATTTCATTGGTAAGCAAAAATCAAGTTGACAAGTTGATAAGGTATATTCTGGCCCGACAGCAGGTTTTACTTGAACATCTAATTTTGGTCCATAAAAGGCTGCTTCACCGATTTTTTCAACATATTTAATATGATATTCATTTAATACTTTACGTAAGGTATCTTCAGCATTTTCCCACATTTCATCATCAGGATAATACTTAACTTTATCTACTGGATCTCTTAGAGATAATTCAAAATGAAAGTTTTTAATATTTAATTCTTCATATACTTCCATAATTAAATCAACAACATTTTTAATTTCACTACCAATTTGTTCTTTAGTAACAAATAAATGGGCATCATTTTGACAAAAAGTACGAGCTCTTTCAATTCCTTTTAAAGCTCCACTAGCTTCAAAACGACAATCTCTTGCTATTTCGCCAATTCTAATTGGCAAATCTCTATAAGAATGCATTTCATTAGCATAGATCATCATATGATGAGGACAATTCATTGGTCTTAATACAAATTCTTCACCATCAACTTCCATTTTAGGAAACATATTTTCTTGATAATGATCCCAATGTCCAGAAGTCTTATATAACATAACATTCCCTAGTGGTGGGGTTAAAACATGTTGATAATTTAATTTTTTTTCTTTACCTTTAATGTAATTTTCTAATTCTTCCCAAATAATATAGCCATTTGGTAAGTACATAGGAAGTCCTTTACCAACTAAATCATTAGTAACAAATATTCCTAAATCTTTACCTAATTTACGATGGTCTCTTTCTTTTGCTTCTTCTAGTTCCTTTAAGTGAGCTTCCAAATCTTCTTCAGTCTTAAAACAAACGCCATATATTCTTTGTAAAGGTTTATTTTTAGCATCACCTTTATAATAAGAACCAGAAAACTTTAATAACTTAAAATGTTTTAATTCTTTAACCGATTCAACATGAGGACCCCGACAAAGGTCAGTAAAATCACCTTGAGTATAACAAGATATTACTTCACCAGCATTCATCTCATTAATTAAATCAATTTTATAAGGATCATTTTTAAACATTTCTAAAGCTTCTTCTTTACTTAATTCATGACGAATAATTTTTTTACCATCTTTAGCAATTTTTTTCATTTCTTTACTAATTAATTCTAAATCTTCATTAGTTAAAGTTTTTCCACCTAAATCCATATCATAATAAAAACCTTCATCAATAACCGGACCTACCCAAAATAAAGCCTCAGGATATAAATGTTTAACAGCCTGAGCCATTAAATGTGCACAACTATGATTAAGAATATTTAATTCTTTATCTTCTTTAATATTAATCATTTTAAATCACCAATTCTTTCTTATTCTTTTAAAAGCATTTCCATTAGAAGTAGTTATTTTATTATAAGGATTAAACTTTTCTTCAGATATATATTTTAAAGCTCTTTCATAAGTTACATTTTCAATTATCTTATCTATCTGAAATTCATTAGTCGCTAAACTTTCAGCATAAAATCTTACAACCACTCCAAATAAAACATTACCTTTTCCAATTGGTATATTATCTAATATTTCCTTTAATTTATCAGATGATAATGTACAAAAAAACTTCTTATATTTATTTTTTTCTTCATCATTCATTAACTCAAAACTATCAGGATTTTTAAGCAGTTCTTTTATAATCTTTTTCATAACCCACCTCAAAACTACTCCTAATGTTAATCTATCACAACAAGCAAAAGAATTCAATAATTAATTTTAAAATTAAAAAGAGATTGTCTTTTCTATTAAACAATCTCAATTTTAATTAGAATCAAGTTCTAACATTGCATCTACTCTATTAACTATATCAAATGTTTCTGCTCCAGAATTTAATTGATATGTATTACTCTTAGTTGTTACTTGGACACTTGCCTTTGGTGGAGATTCATATATTCCATAAAAATCTACTTGATAGGTACTTAATGAAACATTTTCGGCAAATCGTCTTAAAAAATTCTCTACAAATTTTTCACGATTTATTCTTAACTCTCCACTTTCTCGGTAGTAACCATAGTCGACTGCATCGACCATGGCTGCCTCCGAAATTTCCTTTAATATGTAATAATCTTGAGTATTTGTTGCTGATACATTTGATATTAACATCATTACTACTATTACAAATACTCCTAATGCTATTAACCAATATCCCCAATATGCTTCTTTCATTTTTTTATCCTCCTATTTCCATGATGGCCCTATTCCATCGGCTTTACTTAAACATGATCCATTTGGACAATAATCTGTTTCACTCCATAATTTAAAATCATTATTTATATTATTTGT
>CANQIN010000052.1 GCA_947623995.1 uncultured Bacilli bacterium
GTTACTAGTGGTGTGGGTATCACCTTTCTAGGTAGGATTTCCACCTACTAAACTATTTGACCTAGCACGGTCGCACTCACTATTTACGCTAAATTGTTATTATAAATAAGTTTACTTACTTTTAACAAACAATTTTAATTGTTGATAACTAACATTTGCGTTGATTTAAATTTATGGATTGATAAAAAGTTGCTGAATAAATTGATAAATATTTTTCTGTAATTTGATTTAAAAAAATTATAGTGAACAAAAGTATGTTAAGCAAAATAAGCAGTTAAATATATAGGGATTTGTCGGAAAACCCCTTATAGAAAAAAGATATCGAACTAAAGGATATCAAGTTGTATTTGCCCTATATCCTGATAAAAATATATTTGGAATTATACCTAAAAAAGAAGACAAAATTATACTAACAGATATTACATTCGATGAAGCAAGTGCCTATAATAAAGATGGTACAATTAAGAAAAATTTTATTCCAAAATATCCAAATGAACAATTGCTAATAAACCAACTTGGTCATATAGATGAATTAGTTGTTAGTGGGTATCATTCTAGTGATTGCGTAAAAAGAGTTGGAGAAACTGCTTTAAATATGGGCATAAATGTAATTATTGACTTAGATTTAACTGATTTATTTTTTTCTCTTTATAGACATAATGAATATTTTCAAAAAAATCAATATGTTCCCAAAAGATATAAAGAATATATGGAACAAAAATTAGAACAACAAGGTGAAAAAAAAGAATTCATAGAACAAGAATTTCAAAAAATATATGGAAATCCCATTTATGGATTCTATACTGAAGAAACATCTAAACTAAAAAAATAAATTATTTTTTTTGATTATCTTTAATATTCATTACATAATTTTTACCATGCAATGATACAATTAAATCTAATTTTTCATTAACCTCAACTTGACTATCTACCACTAATAACCAAACATCATGTAAATCATTAGGAGTTAAACTATCCACATTATATGTCAATGTTTCTCCATTTTTTTTAGTTCTAATTGTAACAAAATCATTTATAAAACTATTAACATTTTTTTTAGTTTGATAATAATAACTAGACTTATCTAATTGAAAATAAACATTTAAAATTAATATTTTTTTATTAGACTCATACTTAGTAGGATCTATATTAATAATTTTATTAACTTTTTGACATATATCTTTACTAGTACATTTATTATATTCATAACTATATGAATCATCAAAATTATAACTTTTTATTTGTAATTCAGTGACATTTAATCTTGTATCTGATAAATCTAATATTTTACCTAGTTCAAATTTTTTCACTTCTTTTTTTTCAACAATTGTTTCATAATTTAATCTAATATTTTTATATATAGGAGTTACTCCTATTAAAGTATTTTCTAAAGATTCTAAAATTCTCAAATCATAATGAGTATTTATATTGTCAACTTCATAAACTAAGACATATACTCCACTTTTTTCACCTTCAATAGTCATATCTCTAGTATAAGCAATACCAAGATCAGGAAAAATAGTTCCTCTATCTAATGTCGGCATAACATATTCATTATTAACCATTATTTTAAAATTTTCATAATCCAATCTTGTACTTTCTTTATTAGTATTAGTTATATCTAAAGCTACTGCTAAATAATATTTATCTTTAGATATTATTTTACCATTAGGATACATATTAGTAAGTATACTATCTACAACTTTTATCATTAAACCATTATGATTCATCCTTTGTTGCTCTCCATAAGATTTATGATATACACCAAAATTTAAATACAAAATTCCTGCTACACCAGCCATTAAAAAAATTAATAAAAAGAAAAAAGCAAATTTATTTTCTAAAAAATAGTATTTAAATTCTCTTCTAAATCTTCGTAATCCTCTTTGATATTTATAATTATTTTTTCCAAAAGTTAATTCAAATTCTTCACGATCTAAATCAGTAATTTCTAATTCTTTAGCATCTGTTTCAAAGTCAAACTTTTTAATATCAAATCCTATACCCCTTAACAAAACGTATACAAACAAAAATATTTGTGGTATATAAAAAATAAAAGTTATATCCCTAAAAGCTCTAGCAGCTTGAGACGAAAATGTACCTTCTTCAATAACATTTAAAGTATTATTAGTTATAATTGTACATACTAACATTACAATATAAAAAATAATAATTCCTAAATATAATTTTGTACTTTTTTCTTTTTGCTTCATTAAAAAAACTACAGCAATATTAATTAATAAAACAATAATTATAACAACATACACTAAAGATGAAATATAATTACTAGCAATATTCAATTCATTAGTTGTATAACCTGCACTAACATAATCATTAAAAAATTGATTTATATTTCCTGTTTGAAATAATAGATATAAAAAGAGGATACTTAAAATCAAATGAATTAATTTAAAATGCTTAATTAAAAATGCATAAGGCTTTTTTAGTATCAATTTTAGTCCCTCCTCTTTTAATAATATAAATATATCATAACAGTTAAAAAAATGCTATTAAAAAAAGCATCTTAATAATGCTATTTTTTGTTAACTAATATTTGACCTTCAGACAAATAGATAGTTTTATTATTATCTAATAAATTAGGTACATTAGTTTTAAACATTGTTGAAACTGTATCTAAGGTATCTCCTTCTTTAGTAATATAATAACTATAATTATTTTTAGGTATTAAAATTTCTTGATTAGGATAAATATAATCATCCATATTTAAACCATTCATACTAGCAAGTAACTCGGGATTAATATTATACTTTCTAGCTATACCATATAAGGTATCTCCTCTTTCAATAGTATAAGTATTATAGTAACTTGGATCACTTACTGGTACTTTAATTTGTCTTCCACTTCTAACTTCATCTTCATTACTAATATGGTTTAATTCCATAATCATCTTTTTATCTAAATGAAGATTATTACATATTGTATCTAAATTTTCCCCTTCTTCTAAAATATAATGTTCATACATCTTTATCACTCCTAGTATAAATTATGTCAATTTCCTAAAAGTGGTACAAATATCTAGAAAATAAAAATAGTATTTAAATTATTAAAATTCCATTCAAATTTACTTAATAATTTAACTTCCCCAAAAGTAAAAGAATATTCATATAAAACATCATCAATTAAATAATATACCGTATCATTATTAAAACCAATAATTTTAACATCTTCATTTTTAAGTTTAATATAATTATCTAAAATATTAGCTTTTAATCCTTTATCACTACTAAAAGTAATGGAATTTAATCCTTTAAATTCTTTTTCTTCACTAATTTTATTTAAACTTAACTTAAGCCATTCATTATCATAAAATAAACCATTCTTATTTTTACTTCCAATTTTTTCAATTTTCTTTTTAGCTAAATTAAGCTTCCATTCTATATCTTCATGTTTATCTAATAAATATACTTCATTATCTATAACCCCTAAAACAATACTATCAAAATAAATAGTTTTAGATAAATCCCAAGTACTTACTTTACCATTTAAAGCATTAATTAAATATACTTTAGAAAAATAATAATTAGAATTATAATCAGGTACAAATAAATAGTTATCAGTTTTAATAATTAATTTAGGGTCATAAATATCTTTATCAAATAAATCAATTTTCTCATTTTTAGAAGAACTTAAATAATCAAAACCTCGATAATTCCATAAATAATAATTATGATAAAAATAATTATAAATGGTAATATCATTATATTTAGTTTCTTCTTCATAAGTTATATTTGGTAAATTAAAATTAGATTTCATTTCCTCACTAGTTAATAAATATGATATTTGTTCACCATTACTTCGACATAAAGGATAAAAATTTAAATAATCACTTTTAATAACTAAACATGTCTCATTATCATTCTTTAAAATATCAATTTTTTTAACTAACTTCTTTTGCCAAGAATAATCTTTATAAAGAGCATAAACATAATCTTCATCTAAATAATTAAAATTAAATAAATAACTATTTTGTTCTTTATTATATGATTCTTTAATTAAAACATCATCTCTAGAATATTCTCTACTATAATTTTTAACTTTTAAAAAATTATAACAACTAATTACTACAATTAATAAAACAAATACTAATAGATAAAATCTTCTTTTTAATTTAGTCTTCTTCAACTCTTCGGTAGCCATATTTTTTCTTTTCTTCCATCATAAATTCAGTTATTGTTGTTTCAATTTCAATTAAAGATTTTTTATCTAAATTAGTAAGAATAACGGTTTCTTTAACTGTATCAATTGTTACTTTACCCCATAATAATCCTCTAAAGATTTGCATATCATTAAATAAATCAGGAGTAATGGAATTAAGACTATAACCAAATAAAACTCTTTTTTGGCCAATTAAAATTCGTTTATTGGTTAGTACAACAACAGCTGTTGTAAAAAAATCTAGAAAGCTATCATTTTTTTGACCTGCAAAAGCATAAAGGATTTCTTCATCAGGATTTAAATGTTCTTCGACAATACTTGAATTTTGGTACAACCGCCAAGCAATAGTTTGAGGATACTTTTTTTTAAACTCTTTTACTTTTTCAAAACAAGACATATTATCAACTCCTATTTATATTATAAAACAAAAAAGAAGAAAAATCTTCTTAAACTTTTTTAGTATTACCTGTGAAGGTCCAACCATCTAATCTTCTTGATGCACTCCAAATGACTTCTTCATTTAATACACTACCAGCTATTTTAGTTGCTCGAATAGTTTCGGTTTTAGTATATTTATAACAATAATTGCCCGCTAATTCATAACCACTTGGACATTTATAGCCTTTAAATGTTGAAACTGATGCTGTGATACAACGGTCATTATCTAAAACGGCATCATCATCATGACAATAATAATAACCAGGCGTTACTTTTTTCTTACGGCATTTAGTAGATGATCCACTACCAATTTTTTCATAACCATCTGGACAAGAATAATTATCTTTACTTGTCACTTTTTGAGCTTCTGTAGTAATTAAACATTTTTTATCAGCCGTAACAGTAGATCCAGCTTTACAATAATATACTTTATTAACTTTTCTAGTTGCACTGATAGTTCTAGTACAATTATTACCTTTTTTTACATAACCACTTGGACAAGAACTAGAACTATTTGATACTTTTACAGCATTTTTATAAACAATACATTGCTTTCCCTTTAAAGTTCCTTCACTACAAGAATATTTAAAATAATTCTCATGATAATAACGACATACTCCATTACCAGCATAAACGCCTGCTACACAAGAATAATTTTTAAGAGTTCTAGTATATTTATGATAACGATATTTACCATTACTAGCTATTCCTAAATAATCAAATTTAACCGTCTCACTACTAGTTTTAGCTTTTTTAGACTCTATAATTCCTTTATCTTTCCAAGCACTATAATTAGGAGTAGCGTTAATCTCTATATAACACATCTTTTTACTACTATCATATTTACCAGCTTTACAAGATACATTAGCATTTTTAATAATTTGACAACGATTATCATTTGTTAAAGTTCCAGTACTACATTTATAAACCGCATTTTTAACTGTCAACGCAACTGTACTAACACATTTATTATTAACTAATGTATAACCAGATGGACAGGAATATATATAGTTATTTTTAGGATATGGATTTTCAATTTTTTGACATTTATTATTAACTAATGTATAACCAGATGGACATTTTAATGTCACTTGATTGTTTTTTAAAGGTTCAGTATATTCATAATCAACTTCTTCACGATGATAACTAGCTGGAATATTTTTAGCTGGTTTAATATTATAAATTGGGACAGCACTAGCTTTTAAAACCGCAACATTACTATAACATTTAGTTCCAACTAACGTAAAACCTTCTGGACATTCATAATGTGCCTCAGCTTGAATTGTTCTTCGTTGTTCATACATGGTTGTTTCTCCTTCACTAGAAGACACAGTATTACTTACTTTTTCACTTTCTATACTATTACTACTTCCTTTATTTTTTAAAGAATTATAATTTAAAACATAATTTTCTGTTTTACTTTTTTTACCACAAGTTAAATTAACATCTAAATTATATTTAACATCACTAACTTTAGTAACAGCTATATAACTAGTTTCTTTATCACATATTACTTTTTTAGATAATTTTAATTCTTCAATCATATCAGAAGCAATCATATCCCCTAAAGATATATCAATTTCTTCATTTTCTTCTACAGGACGATTTTCTTCTTCTTTAAAATATGTATAAGCACTAGAACGCATAAGTTCAATATTTTTATTAAGAGTTTTATTTTCTCCACTTTTTTTAATATTCGTTATCGCAAAAATCAATAAAAAGATAAAGCCAATTAAAATCAATAATTTAATCGCAATTGATACCCAATCAGGATGGATACTAACTTTACTTTCTTCTTTGATTACTTCTTTAGTTTCAACTTCTCTTTTCTTCATAACGATCCCCCATTTAATTATGATTTATATTACACTAGTATAGAACAAAAGTCAAGTTGTTGCATATTATTATATTTTGTGTTAAAATGTTAAGCACATGGGGTAGCACATGGTATCGACAGCAATAACTAGATAAGACGGCAAGTAGTAGGCATACTTAAAATGCATCAAAAAAATAAACGGAGAAAATTACGTTTCCGCTTCTTTTGCTCCTGTAGCAGCCTAGTTTAAGGTATAAGAAGGCTCTTATTTACTTTATCTTATGGGGTAAATATAGGGTTCATAAACATAAGATATATAATAATTTTTTTCTTAGAAATTATTAAGAATTTTTATAAGAATCGTATTAGTTTTTGGTGAGTTAGATCCGTAACTAATATTAAATTTAATTCTAACTAAACTTGTAGATGTTTTATAATAGAATTGTTTGGACAGGGGTTCAATTCCCCTCTACTCCACCAATGAAGTATTAAACAAACTTTTTGTTTGTTCGTTGATATTTTGGAAGAGGTTAATACTCTTCCTTTTTGATACATTTTTATTTAATTACTGCATATAATAATATTAGATACTTGACGTACGTAAAAAAGTACGTTATAATGCAAATGAGGTGACTAATAATGAGTACAATAAATATAACTAATGCTAGAGCAAACTTATACCAATTGGTATCAGATGTTAATGTAGGTTTTAATCCTATTACTATTGTAAATAATAGGGGAAAAAATGCTGTATTAATATCTGAAGATGAATGGAAAAATATTGAAGAAACATTATTTTTATCAAGCATTCCAGGTTATGTAAACAATATTAATAATATAAGAAAAAATGAAAATTGGGAATCAGCAAAAAAATATGAAAAGGATGAAGAATGGTAAATATATATACAATTAAGTTTTCTAAACAGGCAGAAAAAGATAAATTAAAACTAAAAAATTCTAATCTTGATAAAAATTGCAAAAATATATTAAATCTAATGATGGAAAATCCTTTTTGTTATCCACCATCATATGAAAAATTAACTGGTGAATTATCAGGACTTTATTCTAAAAGAATTAATAGACAACATCGAATTGTTTATGAAGTAGATGAAGAAAAAAAAGAAATTCATATTATTAGAATGTGGACTCATTATGATAAAATTTAGTTATTTAGTAGTATAACAATTAAAAATCCATAACTAAACACATAACAGTTTGTTTTTAGATTAGTCAGCTCCACCAGATAGATAGGAAACTCGGAAAATTCGAGATTAAATCGAGTAGAGAAAACTTTTCAAGATAAATCTTGAATACTTTTCCCTCTCACACCACCAGTACATACCGTTCGGTATACGGCGGTTTAATTTGTAATAATATGAACTTTTAAATAATGGTCTACTGAATTAACTAGACTCTTTTATTTAATCTTTCTTTAGATATAGCAGCTTCTAACACTCTTGTATGTGCTATATGATAATAGCCTCCTCTACTTATAAGTATTTCATCAAGAAAAAAGGTTGAAAAAAATTGTTAAAAAGGAAATAATGTTACTATCAATATCCTATATTATAATAAAATATGAAAGAAATGATGATATGACAATACGTGTCTGAGTTCTAAATGGCTATTCAAAAAACATACCTTCAAATTGATTGTTAATCGGAAAAATACAAGTAAAATTGAAATGAATCGTACTTGATAGAGATGCATTTTTATGTTATGATGAATATGTCAAGGAAACTTGCATAAAATAAAAAAGGGAATACTTAACTTCACAGTGTTGAGTACTTACCAATGTTTTGGTTAGCACTTAATCTTGTTAGATTGAGTGCTTTTCTTTTACATAGACTACTATATTACAAAAGCAAAAAGTAAGGCTATTAGTAAAAAGATAATAAGAATAAGTGATAAGATTAAAAAATCTTTCTTAGACATACTATCAGCCTCCTTCCTTTTAGAAGTTGGCAAGCACTCAACTGTTAAATATTCCTGTAATAATTATAGCAAACTCTTTATATTATATGCAATATATTTTAAACTAAATATTCGCTAAAAAAACAAGAATAAAGGAATTATTGATTGTGTTTTTGCTCATATCTATTACAAAGCAACTTGTAAAATGATTTTTTTATATTATTATAAATATGCATGGAGGGATGATTATGAATTTTAATAGAGAAATGGCTAATATAATGGCTGGTAGTAGTGTTAAAGTAATACATGGTGAATGCATTGGGAATGTTGACCCATATATTGAATGGATAAAATGGTTATCTTACATTCCCGAATTTCAAAAAGAAAGAATCCAATACTTAAATTCTAAAACAGTCGAAGAATTAACATTAGAAGAAATTGATGAACTAAAAATATATAAAAATCAGAATAAAATGTTAGAATTATTTAAAATATATGGAACAAATAAAATTTCTAAAGAAGAATATATGGAAGTTTATAACTTTATGGAAACTGAATCTATAGATAAATTAATGATAAGCAAATTATCTAAACAAGAGCTTAAATATGCAAAAGAACAAATACAATATTTTAGTAAAATATCAAGTGAAGAATTACGAAAAAAAGTTAAAATTGAGCAAAAAGAGTTACTACTCAGCCATAAATAACAGAAGAAGAATGTTTTCTGTTATTTTTTTACATAATAAAGCTAGGCAAATAAT
>CANQIN010000053.1 GCA_947623995.1 uncultured Bacilli bacterium
GCTGGTAAATTCTTAGATTCATATTATGAAAATAAAATTTATGAATCAGATCCATTTGCTAAATTAGACCAAGAAGGAGTAGGACAATTAGTACAAATGGCTACCAAAAAAGGAAGAAGTACCAGAAGTGATATTAAATTAGGAATATGTGGTGAACATGGTGGTGAACCATCTAGTATTGAATTCTGCCATAAGATTGGTTTAAATTATGTTTCTTGTTCACCATTTAGAGTACCTATAGCAAGACTTGCTGCTGCAGCTGCTGCAATAAAGGAAAAAAGAAATAAATAATTAATAATCAAAGTAAATAGAGACTAAAATGATTATATTTATCTTTTTAGTCTTTTTTCTATTATATGATACCAATAAAAAATTTTATATTGAAAGCAATTAATATATATGATATATATTTAATACGAGGAGTGATATAGATGAATAATTTATTAGAACCACACGTTGAAAGTTTAGAAATAATTTTTTCAAATTATTTTACTATTCCAATTTATCAAAGACCATATTGTTGGGAAAAAAGCCAAATACAAGAATTACTATCAGATATTGAAGATTATATTGAAAATCGCCATAATTCTCAATTATACATTGGTTCAATATATTTATCTCGAGCATTACAAAATAGTAGTAATGTAAATTGTTATGAAATAATTGATGGACAACAAAGAATAGCAACATTCAGTCTTATTTTATTGATTTTATATTATAAGGCTTCTAAATATAAATTAGAAAATGATGATTCAGTTCTAGAAATCAAGTCTATTTTATGGAAAAAAATTATTAATCAAAGAGAAGTAAATAGAGATTATCCAATTATTAATTTTAAAAGCCTTGAAAAGAAAATAATGAAAAATATTTTTGATTATGCTTTTAATACCTTAATCAAAAACAATAATGAAGAAGAAACAAAAGAAGAATCTCAAGATTTAAATTTAATTGATTATGTTAAAAACTATAATTGTGAAAATGAAATAGAGAAAAAAGTAAAAAATAATTTTTTATTAATAGATGATTATCTAAATAAATATTTAAAAATAGATAATAAAAAAGTAAAAGAAGAAGATAAAAAAAATAAATTATTAACATATATTGATTTTGTATTAAAAAACATTACTTTTTTAACATTAATTGTTACTGAGAATCATAAAAGTCAAGTTTTTGAAATATTTGAGTCAATTAATGGTAAAGGGAAAATATTAGAAGAAATTGATATTATAAAATGTTTTATTTTTCAAAATTTAACTAGTGAAGACCAACAACAATATCTTGAAAAATGGGGAGATTTAATAATAAAAACTGAAGATAAATTACAAGAATATTTAAATATTTATATTAAAGCTTTTATTAAATATAATTCTAATAATGTTAATTCTAGTTCTTTTAAAAAAATTGATTTTAAAACAATTTATAAAAAAACTACTTTATCTGAAGCTTTAGTAAAATTTCTTGATGATTTAATCGAAAAAGTTAAATATTATAAATATTTAAAAAATGATTACTTTATTGATAATAATAAATTTAAATACTATATGTGTAGTTTTCGCTTAAATGAATATTTTCATCCTTGTCCTTTATTATTAAGAGCATTTTATGAATATGATAAAGAAGATTTAACTAAAAATGATTTGATATTAATTTTAAAAAACAGTTTTAGTTATATGTTTGCTACTCAAACTATAAATGATGGTGATAGTAAGGATGCTGTTGATACTTTTAACATAATTATGACTAAGACCATTGAAGATAATAGATTATCAATAAAAGATATTAATGAAGTGTTTAAAACTAGTATGATAGAACGTGGAGTAAATGGAAGTGCTATTAAAAGTAAAATAGAAAACTTTACAGGATATACTAAAAAGGGAGAAAGAGCTGCTTCAAGAGTGTTATTATCTTTTTATGATTTGTATGATTTTTCTAAAAATAATATAGATTATGATAAGGCTCTTATAATTTTAGAAAATTCAAATATTTATCAAATTGACCATATATTACCATTAAATCCTGAAGAAAGTGAGAAAAAAGTTAAATACGAAAAAAAATTAATAAAAAATAATAAATATGAATTAATATTAAAAAAAGGGCATGATTTTCCTGAGAATATTATAAATGCAGATTATGAAACTTTTGAAAAGTTAATTTTAAATAAGTTAGGGAATTTGAATTTATTGTATAGAGGTAATAATATAAAAAAATCTAATACAATTATTAAGTTGCCTAATTATGATGATTTTAATACATATAAAAAAATAACTAAACGTGCAAAAGAAATGAGTGAAAAGTTATTTGAAAAGGAATTATTTACTATTGATAATCATATTTAGTATACAGTGAGGTGCTGTCTAGGTACTTTTAAATCCTAGACTTTTTATTATTTAAATGATGTGGTGCATTATTATTTTGATGTGTCAATAATCGACAAAATTATTTCTTTTTAAGTAGTAGAATATCAAACTTAAGAAAGAGATAATTTTTTTAAATTTTTTTGGCATTATAAAACTTAGATTTGAACCTTTCTTTTATTTATCTCTTTCTTATTAATAAAACTATGTTTGATAGTTTTTTTAATTTTCATAATAATTAAAATGCGGTATAATGGTTTTATGATGAATTTTATTAAAGGAAATATTAGAACAATTATATTTGAATCAGATAATGGTTTTTTTGTAGGAACTTTTAAAATAAAAGAAACGAATGATGAAGCCTTACAAGAAAAAATTAATAAAGTTATTACGGTAACTGGTCTTTTATTAGAACCTAATTGTGATGATACTTATGAATTATCTGGTAAATATATTCGTAATGAACGTTATGGATATCAATTTACTTTTGATTCTTATGAAAAGTTAAAACCGGAAGGAAAAGATGCTGTAGTAGAATTTTTATCATCTAATTTAATTAAAGGTTGTGGAGCTAAAACTGCTAAAAAAATTGTGGAAACATTAGGAGAAAAAGCTATTGAATTAATTAAAGAAAATAAAAATAATTTAATGCTAGTTCCTGATATGTCTGCTATAAGAGCCGAAAAAATATATCAGTCAATTATTGATTATTCTTTAGTAGATGATATTTTAATTAATTTAAAAAAGTTAGGTTTTAGTATTAATGAATCAACTAAAATTGTTAAAAAATATCAAGATAAAACCATGATGTATGTTAATGAAAATTTATATTATTTTAAAGAAATTGTTCCTTTTGAAAAATTAGATCGGATTTTTAAAAATAATCATGATCCTTATGATGAAGTAAGATTATTAGCCTGTACTATAGAAGCAATGGAATATTTAAGTAATAAAAATGGGGATATTTATTACTTTCAAGAAGAAATAATAGACTGTTTAAAACAACAATATAAAATATTTTTAGATGAGGCAATGTTTGAGACTATTACTAAAGAATTAATTAATAAAAATTTAATTGTTAAACAAGATGAAAAATATTTTTTAGCTAAATTAGATATGATGGAACAAGAAATTGCTAGAATGCTTTTTGATATTGAAAGTAATCCATCTAAAAGTTTTAAAAATTTTGAAAATAAAATAAATCGATTACAAGAAGAATTAGATGTTGTATATAATGAAGAACAAAAGAGGGCTATTTATAATGCTTTAAATAATCCCGTAAGCATTATTTCTGGGGGACCAGGTACTGGTAAAACTACAATTGTTAATGCAATTACTAAACTTTATATAGAATACTATAAATTATCACCTATTGAAACAAGTGTTAATATTGCTCTTTTAGCGCCCACAGGAAGAGCAAGTAAAAAACTTTCTTTAGCAACTAATTTAAAAGCCAGTACAATTCATCGTTATTTAAAATGGAATAAAGATACTAATGAATTTCAAGTTAATGAATATAATAAAAATCATCATAAATTAATTATTGTTGATGAAGTAAGTATGGTTGATACCTATTTATTTTATTCTTTATTATGCGGAATAGATGATGACGTTAAATTAGTTTTAGTAGGAGATACCTTTCAACTTCCAAGTGTTGGTCCCGGTCTTATTTTAAATGATTTAGTTTTATCTAATAAATTTTCTTTTACATCACTATCAACTATTTATCGGCAAAGTTCTAATTCTTATATTCCTTATTTAGCTAAAGAAATTAAAGAAAAAAATTTAAGTGATGAATATTTAACTAAAAAAGATGATTATAATTTTTTAGAATGTATGAGTCAAAATATTAAAGAAATGATTAGAAAAATTATTTTAAAAAGTATTAAGAAAGGTATTAATGAAGATGATATTATTGTTTTAGCCCCAATGTATAAGGGTGAAAATGGCATTGATAATTTAAATCAAATGTTACAAAACATTATTAATCCGCCTAGTAAAGATAAAATAGAAATTAATTATTTTGATGTTGTTTATAGAGAAAATGATAAAGTTTTACAATTAGTTAATAATCCTGATTGTAATGTTTATAATGGTGATATTGGTCATATTAAAAAAATTATGTATAGTCTTGATAAAAAACGAACTTATAGTGTCTTAATTGATTTTGATGGTAATGAAGTTATCTATGAAAAAGAAGATTTAAATTCTATTAAACATGCTTATGCGATTACGATTCATAAAAGTCAAGGTAGTGAATTTTCTCATGTGATTTTACCAGTTTGTAAAAATTATTATAAAATGCTTTATAATAAACTTATTTATACGGGAGTATCAAGAGCTAAAAAAAGTTTAGTAATTGTTGGTGAAGAAACATCTTTCTTACGAGCTGTTAATAATGATTATGCCGAAAAAAGAAAGACTGATTTACTAAATAAAATAGAGAATAAATTTAATGAAATTGATTCATACTAGACTTAAAGAGGTGAGAAAATGAAAAATACGCTTATTTCAATGAGTCTTGGCATGGCAGGTGGTATGGCCTTAGCAACATATATGTTATCTAAAGATTCTACTAAAAAGAAAGTAGAAGATATGGTTGATAATGCTATGGATAATGCTAACTTAGCTTTGGATGATATGAAAAAGTCTCTAAAGAAAAAATAGTATTTTGATGATAAAGAGTTTTCGAGACTCTTTTTTTTTGCTATAATTAGATAAAGTTGGTGATGAAAATGGAAGAACAAAATAAAAATTGGTTTAAAGAATTATTACCATATATAATTATATTAATTGTTGTTGTCTTAGTACGCTCATTTTTAGTGACGCCTGTAAGAGTTAGTGGAGAATCAATGGTTGATACTTTAGATGGCGGAGAAATCATGATTTTAAATAAATTAGGTGAGATTAAAAGATACTCAATGGTGGTAGCTGATATTGTTGTTGATAATAAAAGAGATGATACGATTATTAAAAGAGTATACGGTCTACCTAATGAAAAAATTAAATGTGAAAATGGGATAATTTATATTAATGATAAAAAAATAGAAGATTCCTATGCATATGGAACTACTTTTGATTTTGATGAAGTAAAACTTGGTGAAGATGAATATTTTTTACTTGGTGATAATCGTATTGTATCTTTAGATAGTAGATATGTTGGACCTGTTAAGAAAAGTGATATTGAAGGCACGACATCATTTATTATCTGGCCATTTAAGAAATTTGGGAAAGTAGAATAGAATTATATTTTATTTAAAAAGGAGAATATGTGGATAGGTTGTATTTAGAAGTTCCCTCTATAAATAGAAAAAAAGAGGCATTAGAATATTTAGATGAAAATATTAAAGATAATTCTGAATTAAACGGGACAGGTAGTATGAGTATGTGTCTTAAAGACTCAACTTATGAAGAATGGTTATTAGAACTTGAAAAAAGGAATGATTTAGAATATTTAAAAAAAATAAATCGATGTCAATCAAAAACCTTTTTTGTAGTTAGGGAAAATGATAATAAAATAGTTGGAATGATAAATGTAAGATATAACATTCCTAAAAAGTTATTAAATACTTGGGCATCTCATATAGGTTATGGAATTAGACCAATGGAAAGACAAAAAGGATATGCTAAAATTGCTTTATTTTTAGCTTTACTTGAAGAACAAAAATTAGGCGAAGAAAATGTATTATTAGAGTGTAGCATTGATAATATTGGTTCTAATAAAACTATTTTAGCTTTAGGTGGTAAGTTAAAAAAAACGAAGCTTGATGAATATGATAATACTATGACCAATTATTATTGGTTTAATGTTAATGAAGTAATTGAAAAAAATTATGAACATTATAAAAATTTTATTGCCGATAATGCAACAATAAACAAAAAATAATGGTTTGCAACTTATAGTTGCTTAAAAAAATTAAGTTGCAAATAATAATTGGTAGAAAAAAGTTAAATGCTACTTTAAAATTATTCATGGAGGCGAGGAAAATGAATTTTGCAGAAAATTTACAAAATTTAAGGAAAAAGAGTAATATGACTCAAGATGAATTGGCAGAAAAATTACAAGTATCTAGACAAGCAGTTTCAAAATGGGAAAGTGGATCAGGTTATCCCGAAACCGAAAAAATTATATCTATATGTGAAATTTTTGATTGTAGTATGGATGAATTAGTTAAAGGAAAAATAACTTTAGATAAAAAGGATAATTATGATTTGATAATGAGTAAGTCTGCTAAGCAAGTTGCTATAGCAGTGACATTAATCTTACTTGGCGTTTCAATATTTCTAACTATTATTGGTTTATCACCAGATGTAGAACAATATAGTTTAATTGGGATATGTGTTATTTTATTAGGTGTAGCTTTTGCGGTTCCATTATTTATTATTAATGGTTCTAAAATAGAGGAGTTTAAAAAGAAAAATCCCATTTTAAATAATGTTTATACTGAAAATGAATTAGAAGTTGGGAAAACCAAATATACCAAATTTACAGCAATTGGAATATCTATTATCTTAATTGGGGTTATGATCATGATGCTATTACTTGGTTTAAAAATTGGTGGTGAAGAAAGCCCTTTACCCGTTGCAATTTTAATGTATTTTATTACTATTGGTACTTCTATAATTGTTTATGCAAGTAATATGAAAGAAAAATTTGATATTCCAAAATATAATAAAGAAAACACTTTAGAATATAAAGAAATTAAAAATAAAGTTGGTAAAATATGTGGCATAATTATGCTAATTACAACTATTATATTTCTTATATGGGGATTTACTTTAAACATGTGGGAAATAAATTGGATGGTATATCCTATTGGTGGTATATTGTGTGGCATTATTTCAATTATATTTGAAAAAGATTTAAAATAATTTAGAAACATTTAATTATATTTTAAAATTGAAGGATATTGTAATTTTTTTGAGGTGGATTTGTTTTAAATCTGCTTTTTTTATGATACAATTAATCTGTAATTAAAAAAAATTAAATATAAAATGAAAGTAGGTGTATATATGTCTAACAAAATAATAGAAGTTCAAAATATTAAAATAAATGTAACCAATATCAATGAGAAAGATTATATTTGTATTTCAGATATAGCAAAAGCAAAAAGTAGTAATTCAAGAGCTGCTGATGTTATTAGAAACTGGTTGCGTAATAGAAGTACATTAGATTTTTTAACTACTTGGGAACAAATTTATAATCCTAATTTTAAAGTGTTCGAATCTGAACACTTTAGAAAACAGGTTGGTTTATTGACATTTACACCTAGTGTTACAGAGTGGTGTGAAAGAACAAATGCTATTGGAATATATTCTAAAATGGGTAAATATGGTGGAACATATGCACATAAGGATATTGCATTTGAATTTGCTTCAGCCATAAGTCCAGTATTTAAATTATATTTAATAAAAGAATTTGAAAGATTAAAAGAGTTAGAAAATCAAAATAGAGAATGGGATGTAAAAAGAATACTTACAAAGAATAATTATTTAATTCATACAGATGCAATTAAAAATTACATTTTACCTGATAATGATTTTTATAAAAATAAAGAATGGTTAAAATATGCTGAAGAAGCAGATATTCTTAATGTAATATTATTTCATACTACTGCTAAAAAATGGAGAGAATTAAATCCAGAATTAGCAAAAAGTTCAAATGTAAGAGATTATGCTTCAATAAATGAATTAACTGTTTTATCTAATTTAGAATCACATAATGCTGAGCTAATTAAAGAAGGAAAATCAAAAGAAGAAAGATTTGAAATATTAAGTGACATAAGTAAATATCAATTGGATATTCTTAATAATGCAGAAGAAATAAAATTATTAAATGAAAAAGGTAGTGATTAAAATGTTAAATGAAGAAAAAATTTTTTCAAAAAAAAAGAGTATCAACTTGTTGATTACGATTTAATTAAGAATATTTCTAAAACCTTATAAAAAAAGAAAAAATTCAAAAAAGCATCTCACATATTTTGGTTGAAAATAACTAAAAATTGATATAAAATAGCAGAAATAGTTAAAAATATGTATTTTTTTGCTAAGTAGTAGAAAGGTGATTATGAATGGATAAGAAAAATGAAATGATAGTAAGTAATGAAAATGAATTAACAAATATTGAAGATATTTATCAAGATATTCGAAATAAAATAATAATTGCTAGAGAAAAAATGTTTAAACATATAGATACTACCATGATAGAAGTATATTGGTATGTGGGAAAAATAACATACGAATTATCCGAAAATAGTACAAAGGCAAGTTATGGTAAAAAAATAATAGATGTTCTATCTAGTAAACTTACGAATGAATTTGGAAGTGGTTTTTCTTCTGTTAGTATAAGAAGAATGCGAAGATTTTATGAATTTTATCCAATTTGGTCGACAGTGTCGACTGA
>CANQIN010000054.1 GCA_947623995.1 uncultured Bacilli bacterium
AAGAGAAAAAGCTTTTTATCGTATAATTAAATTTTTATTTATATTAGTATTTTTATTAATATTTATATTAATTTATAAAATAGATTAAAAAACTAAACAAAAAAAATGAAAAAGCACCTTTTCACTCATTTGTGTTAAAGGGCTTTTTCTAAAACCCAAAATTTTAGGAGAGCATCCAATTACACGAATAATTAGATATATCCTTTTTTTATTGTATGAAGTTTCCTTCATCTGTATACATCATAGCAAAAATTATAGAAAAATGCAAGAAATTGTTGATCGCTGTAAAGATTTTTAGAAATGTCCAATAAAGCTTTTTTTAAAATTAGTCTATAGCAAAATTAATATAAAAATAGTGCAGATAGAATAAATGATTGCGACACCACTGGTGACGCAATTATCGTAGACGAATAATCTCTTTAAGACACATTTATTTGCAATTATCTATTAAGAATAATTACTCTAAATGATAATTAGATTGGCAAATAACTTCATCTTATTATGTCATCAGATGTCAAACAAGAAAGTAGTCCATTTATTTTAAAATTATAATTTAACTAATTATCTCATCGATTAGTCCATAATCTTTGGCTTCTTTAGCACTCATGAAATTATCACGGTCGGTATCAAGTGTGATTTTTTCTAGTTTTTGATTGGTATTTTTGGCTAAGATTTTATTTAGCTTATCTTTAATTTTTAAGATATGTTCACAAGCTATTTTCATATCAGATGCTTGGCCTTGCATGCCTCCTAATGGTTGATGAATCATTATTTCAGCATTTTCTAAGGCACATCTTTTGCCCTTTTTCCCTGCTGAAAGAATAAAAGCTCCCATTGAAGCAGCAAGACCTACACAAATTGTCTTAACATCACTTTTAATATAATTCATGGTGTCATAAATAGCTAGACCACTTGTAACTTGTCCACCTGGACTATTAATATATAAATAAATATCTTCATGACTTTTACTATCTAAATATAATAATTCACTAATAATAATATTTGCGGATGTATCATCTATTTCTCCTGTTAAAAAGACAATTCGATCTTCAAGTAATCTTGAATATAAATCATAAGCTCTTTCACGATTATTTTCTTTTTCTAAAACTGTTGGAATAATGTTCATTTTGTTCACCTATAATTATCATAGTAAGAATTTGGAAAAAGTATTCAAAAAAAAAGCAATTTATGTTAAAATTTAATTAGAATGAAGGTGTCTTTTATGAAATGTATTCTGATGAATAAAAACGTTGAAGTATTAACTGCTGAATATAATGAAACTTCTAAGTTTTTTGATAGAATATATGAAGTAAAAGATATTAATTATGCACCTTATATTTTAAAAAGTTTTTATATTGAAGATGACATTAATGATACACCTTTTAGAACTAATTTAAGTGAATGGTTTAGAAGAAGATGTATTCCTTCATGGCGTGATAAATTAGATTTATTATTACATCGGTTAAATATAACAGCTCCTTATGAACTTTTAGATAAAGCTTTTGGTTTATCTTTAAGTGATCAGTATTGGTTGAAACCAGAGGGTAGTGATATTTCTTATGATGATATTAATTTTTTTGATAATGATTTTGACTATGCCGAGTTTATGGAAGCATCTTTATCGGTTAATAGTAAGTCTATAACTAAAGAAGCCTCTTTAAAAACTCCTAATAATACAACTGATGGCATGTTAAAGAAAGCTTGGATTATTGATAATGGAACAAGATATTTATTAAAAGGTGGTTATAAGAATGAAACTATCCAACCATTTAATGAGGTATTATCTAGTGAGATATGTGAAAGATTAGGTTTTTCCCATGTTAAATATACATTAGATACTTATAAAGATATGGTAGTATCAAAATGTCCTTGCTTTATAAATAAAGACACTGAACTTGTAACTTGCTATCAAATTAGAAATGATATGAAAAGACATGATAATATTGAAGATTATGAAGAATACCTTAAAAAGTTAGAAGAAATGGGAATAAAAAATGCTCGAGAAAAATTAGAAAATATGTTTATTTTAGATTATATAATTATGAATGAAGATCGTCATTTAAATAACTTTGGAATTATAAGAGATGTTAATACTTTAAAATGGCTTGATGTGGCTCCGATATTTGATAATGGTCAAAGTTTAAATATCGAATATTATGACGAAGATGAAGTTCATATTTCTGGTAGTGGAAGATTATTTTATGAAGTAAAACCTTTTGATGAAATAATTAAAATTGTTAAAAATTTAAAAAGAATTGATATAAATAAATTAGATGGTTTAGCAGAATGGTTTGATAATTTATTACATCAATATCAAGACTTAACTAAAATGAGTGATAAAAGAATCGAAAGATTATGTATTTTATTAAATAGACAAATTAATAAATTAAAAGAATTGATTTTAAATAGTTAAACAAGAAAGATAAAGAGGGGAGATAAAATGTTTAAAGTTAAGTATCAAAATGAAGTAAAAAGTTTTTATGAACCTCTTACTTATTATGAGGCTAGTAAAAGTTTTGGGGTAAATCATGCAATGGTAGCCTTAGTTAATTATGAATTAGTATCATTAAGTGATAAGATAAATAGTGATGTTGAAGTTGATTTTTTAGATATTAGTCATGTTACTGGTTATAAAATATATCAAGCTGGTTTAAAATATATGTTTTTAGTATCGGTAAAAGAATTATTTGATTGTGATGTTAAATTTTTACATAGTGTACCTAAAGGGATTTTATGTGAAGTAAACTTAAATCATGAATTAACTAGTGAAGATTTAACTAAAATTAAAGGTAAGATGGCTGAATTAGTTAGTTCTCATGAAACTTTTGTGCCTTATCATTTAAAACCGATTGATGCTTATAATTATTATATGCAAGTAAATGAAGAAGAAAAAGCTAAAATGGTTAAATCTTTAAGTAGTGATTTAATAACTTTATATCGCTTAAAAAATAATTTTAATTATTTCTATACTTTTATGCCTTATGATACTTCTAGTTTAGACCGTTATTCAATTAAATATATTGGCAATAATAGAATTGTTTTGGTTTGTCCAAGTCTAGCTTTAAAAGGAAGATTACCTGATTATGTTAATTATGATAATATCATTAATAATTTTATGGATACCCAAAGTTGGCTTCAAACTATTCATTGTCCATATCTTGCTAATGTTAATGATTTAGTAAGTGAACAAAAAATTAAGAATTTTATTGCTATTAATGAATTAAGATTTCATGAAGATATTTTAAGATGTAGTGAAAAAATATTACAAAATAAAGATGTAAAATTTGTTTTAATTGCTGGTCCCTCTAGTAGTGGGAAAACAACAACTACTAAAAGATTAAGTATTTATTTTGAAAGTAAAGGATATGATGCTATTCATTTATCAACTGATGATTTCTTTGTAGATAGAGAATTTACTCCTCGAAATGAAAAGGGCGAAATGGATTTTGAATGTTTAAGAGCAATTGATTTAGAACTATTTAATAATACTTTAAATAGATTATTAAATCATGAAGAAGTTGAAATACCAGAATTTAATTTTAAAGAAGGTAAAAAGATTTATAATGGGAATTATGTTAAATTAAAAGAAAATAGTATTATTTTAATTGAAGGATTACATTGTTTAAATGATGATTTATTACCATTTATAGATAATAAATATAAATTTAAATTATATTTAAGTCCTTTTATGCCTTTAAATATTGATCGTCATAATTATATTTCTACTTTAGATTTAAGATTAATTAGAAGAATTGTTAGAGATTGTAGAACAAGAGGGGTAAGTGTTGAAAATACGATTTTAGATTGGAAAATGGTTAGAAGTGGAGAAGAAAATTATATTTTTCCTTATGTAAGTCAAGCTGATATGATTATTAATACGGCTTTATCTTATGAACTTGGCGTATTAAAAGTATATGCTTTACCATTGTTATATTCTGTGGCATTAGATAGTAGTTGTTATTCGGAAGCTAGACGTTTAATTAAAAGTTTAGACCCTTTCTTTACAATTAATAGTGAAATAGTGCCTAAAGATTCTATTTTAAGAGAGTTTATTGGTTAAATTTAAAAAAAATGTTTTATAATAGAGAAGAGAGGATTGATGAAAGTGATAAAAGTAGCAATTAATGGATTTGGTAGAATAGGAAGACTTGCTTTAAGACAGATGTTATTAACAACTGATTTTGATGTTGTAGCAATTAATGATTTAGGAAGTGCTAGTGATTTAGCGTATTTATTTAAATATGATACTACCCATCGAAGATTTCATGATGAGCTAATATCTTTTGAAGATAATATGTTAGTGATTAATAAAGTTAAAAAAATACCGGTTTTAAATGAAAAAGATCCTAAGAATTTACCTTGGGCTAGTTTTGGTGTTGATTTAGTTTTAGAGTGTACGGGTTTATTTACGAAATATGAAGATGCTTATGCACATATAACTGCTGGTGCTAAAAAAGTTTTAATATCTGCACCTAGTAAGGGTAATGCTAAAACCATTGTTTATGGAGTTAATGATCATATTTTAGATGGCAGTGAACAAATTGTCAGTGCTGCTTCTTGTACAACTAATTGTCTTGCCCCCGTTTTAAATGTTTTAGATAAAGAGTTTGGAATTGTTAAAGGTTTTATGAGTACTATTCATGCTTATACAAATGACCAAGCTACTTTAGATATTGCTCATAAAAAAGGAATTTTAAGTAGAAGAGGAAGAGCTTGTGCAGCCAATATTATTCCAAGTAGTACTGGGGCTGCTAGTGCGATTGGTAAAGTTTTACCTAATTTAGATGGTAAATTACTTGGGGGAGCTTACCGGGTTCCTGTTATTGATGGTTCAATGATTGAGGTTACTCTTGAGTTAAAAACGCCTGTTAATGCTGAAATGATAAACGAATCTTTTAAGAAAAATGCTAGTGATACTTTAGTGTTTACTATGGACCCAATCGTGTCAAGTGATGTTATTGGTTGTACTTGTGGAGCTTTAGTAGATGGCTTACTAACTAGTGTCTTAGATGACAATGGTAAACAATTAGTTAAAGTAGTCGCTTGGTATGATAATGAATATGGTTATACTACTCAAATGTTAAAAACAGCTAAAAAAATGTTTAGATAGGTTTGTGATATTATGAAAAAATGTTTACAAAACATGATTATTAAAAATAAGAAAATTATCTTAAGAGTTGATTATAATGTACCGATTTTAAATGGTAAGATTTTAGATGATTCTAAGATTAAATTAACTTTAGATACTATTTATTACTTGTTAAGTGAAAATTGTAAAATTATTTTACTTAGTCATTTAGGTAAAGTCCGTAATAATAATGATAAAATGAAAAATTCTTTAGAACCTGTTGCTATGCATTTAAAAGCTCTTTTAAATAAAGAAAATGTATATTTTTCGAAAGAAAATTATGGAGTAGAAGTAATAAATAGAGTTAATAGTATGTTACCTGGTGAAATTTTAGTTTTAGAAAATACTCGTTTTATGGATGTACCTAATAAATTAGAAAGCAATTGTGATGCTCAGTTGTCCGAGTTTTGGGCTAGTTTAGGTGATATTTTTGTTAATGATGCTTTTGGGTGTGCACATCGGGCTCATGCTTCAAGTTATGGTATTAGTAAATATGTTCCTAGTTGTATTGGCTTTTTAATGCAAAAAGAACTAGGAATGTTAAATCGGTTAGTTCTTCATCCCATTCATCCTTTTACGGTTATTATGGGGGGAGCTAAAATTGATGATAAACTAGAATTAATGGAAAATCTTTTACCTAAATGTGACCATTTACTTTGTGGGGGAGGTATTGCTAATAGTTGTTTAGAAGCTTTAGGTTTTAACATTGGTGAATCTCTTGCTACTGACGACGCAAAAGTAATTAAAAAAATTCAAGATTTATTATTAAAATATAAAGAAAAGTTTGTTTTGCCATTAGATGCTGTTGTAGGAAGTACTTATGATCCTAATTTTGCCCAATATAAATTAATTAATAAAATAATTGATAATGATATTATTTTAGATATTGGTAATAAAACTTTACAAAAATTTTCGGATATTATTATGAATAGTGAAACCATTTTTATGAATGGAACAGTTGGGGCTTATGAAAATGTTAAGTTTGCTAATGGTACGAAAGAATTATTAAAATTATTAAAAATTAGTGAAGCAATTGTTGTTGTTGGAGGTGGAGATGCCTCTAGTAGTGTAAATAATTTAGGATATGCTAATGCCTTTACTTATACCTCTAGTGGTGGCGGAGCAACCCTAGAATATATTGCTAAAGAACATTTAATAGCCTTAGACCCAATAGAAGAGGAGGAAAAAGAAGTTGAAACACTTGATATGTAATTTAAAAGCTAATTTTAATCTTGAAGAAATTTTAGATTATAAAAAAAATTTAGATAATTTAAGTGATATTGAAAATTTAATAGTTTGCCCTTCCTTTTGTTTTTTACCGATTATGTATTCTAAAAAATATTTAATTGGGGCCCAAGATGTCAGTGAATATGGCAATGGTTCTTATACAGGAAAAGTTACCGTTAGAATGTTAAAAAGTATTGGCGTATCTTGTGTATTATTAAATCATGCTGAACTTAAAAATAGGAAAAATAAAGTCTTAGCTAAATTAAAAAAATGTGTAAAATCTAAAATGCCAGTTTACATTTTTATAAGTGAAACAATGGAAGAACATAATTATCAATATACTAATAAAGTATTAACAGAACAAATAAGTTATTATTTAAAAAATATTGGTAAAGAAGATTATCAATATGTATCATTTATTTATGAACCTAATTGGTTAATTGGGGAAAAACCTTTAGATTCTAAAGAAATTAATAATATAGTATATATTCTAAAAAAAGATTTAGAAGATACTTATAAACATACCTTTGCTATTTTCTATGGTGGAGGAGTTACCTTAGACTTAGTTAAAGATTTAAAAGAAAGTTATGTTGATGGCTTTGCTATTGGTAATAATAGTTTAGATGTCAATAATATAATTAATATTGTAAATATTCTCAAAAAATGACAAGACTCGACAAAAGTAGACAGTACTTGTCATTTTATTTTCTGGTAATTTGACGTTTTATTTGTTATTATGGTTTTGGGTGTTGTAAATAGGAAGTACTAGAAAGAAAGGAAAAGAACATGAAAAAATTTAAAGCATTAGTAGTAGATGATAATAAGGAGTTTACGAATAATGTCTTAGAACATTTTAAAAAATGTGAAGTACTTGAAGTTACCAAAGTTATCCATAATGGAAATGAAGTAATTGACTATTTAAAAACCAATGATGACATTGATATTATCTTTTTAGATTTTTTAATGCCAGGAATGGATGGAATAGCTATTTTAGAAGAAATGCGTAAAGAAAAAATTGAAAAGAAAGTTATTGTGTTATCAAGTTTCTTAGAAGAGTATGCAATGAAAATGATTAAGAAATATCATGTAGATTACTATATGTTAAAACCAGTATCATTAAACTCTTTAGAAGAAAGAGCTATTGAAATTTTAGAATCTAGTAAAGTTGAAGTAAAAGAAGTAACAGAAGAATTAGAACTTAAAACTAGTGAATTATTACATAATTTAGGAGTGCCTTCTCAAATTAAAGGTTATCAATATTTAAGAGAAGGAATATTGATGCTTTATCAAAATACTAGTTTAGTAGGAAGAATAACCAGAAATTTATATCCAGAAATTGCTAGACGTCATGATACAACAGCATCAAGAGTAGAAAGAGCAATACGCCATGCGATAGAAGTATCATGGAATCGTGGTGATTATAGTATTATGACTAATTTATTTGGTCATAGTATTGATTTTGATCGAGCTAAACCAACTAATTCGGAATTTTTAGTTACGATAAGTGATGCTTTAAGAATTAATAATAAAAAAATATTTGTCGAACCAGCAAGTTAATTCTGGTTTTTTTTAGTGGAAAAATGACAGAGTTGTTTTTTTATGTCTAAAATGTTATTATTTATTAAAGGTGACGTGAAAAAATGAAAAAGATATTAACAGTTGTTTTAGATGGGTTTGGTTTTAGTGATAATACTTTAGGTAACGCAATAACTTTAGCTAATCCCGAAAACATTTTAAATATGTGGAATAATTATCCTCATTCCCTACTTTCCGCTAGTGAAGAAGCTGTTGGTTTAGAACCCGGTCAATTTGGTAATAGTGAAGTTGGTCATTTAACTATTGGAGCGGGAAGAAAAATTAAGCAAAGTATTAATTTAGTTAAAGATTTTTTAGATGAAGAAGCCAATGAAAATATAATGTTTAATGAAATGGTTAATACTGCTTTAGAAAATAATAAAACTATTCATATTATGGGTTTATTTAGTGATGGTAAAGTTCATTCAGATATGGATCATTTTTTTAAACTTTATGATTTATTAATTAATAAAGGAATTAAAGATATTAATTTTCATTTAATAAGTGATGGAAGAGATACTAA
>CANQIN010000055.1 GCA_947623995.1 uncultured Bacilli bacterium
TGGTATGTGCTTTTAGTTCTCTAATCATGGTCTTATTTAAAATTGGTTTTCCATTTCTTTGAGTTATAGCCTTTCTAACTCTTCGTTTAAAGGTTCTTTCTTGCTCATGCTTTACTTTTTTATTTATTCTATTTTTTTCAGCTTTTGTCACTATAATCACTTCCTATTTTATAGTAACAGATATTTTACCTTTAATTCAATACTTTGATTCATCCCGTAAAATTTTTATTCGGAGTTACTGTACGCTTTTCCAATTATAGCACTATAAAAAGGCATATTATTCATGCCTTATAATTTATATATTTTTCTACGATAAGTTATGAAGTAAATTATACCTCCAGCAATTCCACCACTTCCTAAGATTATTAATGGAATTAATAAACCAGTCTGGGGATTCTCTACAATTCGACATTTGGCATCCCATTCTTCTTTAGTAACTTCATGACCGTTATCGTCATAATATTTATCTTCTTCAATTCGACATTTTGGATTACATTCTTTATCATATGTATCTTTGTCTACTTCATGTCCATTTTTATCATAATATTTGTCATTTTCAAATTTGCATCTAGGATTACATTCCTTATCAAAAGTATTTTTATCTACTTCTCCACCATTTTTACCAAAATATTTACCATCTTTAAACTCACATTTTGGACCACACATTCTATCATAAACATCTTTATCTACTTCATGTCCATCCGGATCATAATATTTATCATTTTTAAACTCACATTTTGGGTTACATTTTTCATCAAAAGTATTTTTATCTACTTCATGTCCATCTGGATCATAATATTTATCATTTTTAAACTCACATTTTGGGTTACATTTTTCATCATAAGTATTTTTATCTACTTCATGTCCATCTGGATCATAATATTTATCATTTTTAAACTCACATTTTGGGTTACATTTTTCATCATAAGTATTTTTATCTACTTCATTTCCTTCTGGGTCATAATATTTATCATCTTTAAATTCACATTTTGGCATACAATCTTCACGATATTTTGCTTCATCAACAACATTTCCTTCTTTGTCAAAATACTTATCGTCAACATGTTGACATTTTGGAACTTCTTGATTAATTGTCATATCAAAATCAGTACCACATCCATCCTCATATGGTTGATTATCTATTGCCAAAGTAAATTTTAATACTTCAACTCTTTCTCCTTTATTTAATTTAAACTTTTGACCATTTGGAGGAGTAATAGTATATTTTCCACCACTTTCTTGATATGTCCAATTATTCATACCTTCTACACTTTTTAAAGTTGTATGTCTAAAATCATGGAAATATCCATCAGTCATATTAGTAATTTCTACAAATTCGGCAACCTTATCAGGAGTAGCAGGATTATCTTCTAAATAAATAGTAACATAGCAATCTTCTAAAGGAACTAATGGAGCATTATCATCAACTCTTGTTGCACTACAATACATCAATGTTGAAACATCATCACCTGGTCCACCTTTTTCAGTGCCTCCTTTTTTATAACCACCTGGAAAATATTTAGCCATATCAACTGCATTTACAGTTAAAGGAACTAATATAAGTAGTAATAATAATAACTTATACCCTTTTTTCTTCATATAAATTCAACTCCTTTAAACATTTTGCTATTATAAACATTATTTTAAATATGTCAAGTAAAAATTAAAAAAGGCAGCCGTAACTACCTTAAACTTGATATATTTTATTATTTTTCTTAGTTACGTAATATAACCAACCTGCTAATACTAAACCAATAATTATAAGTGTATATGGTAAGAAACTTCCAGTTTGAGGATTTTCAGCAGTAGTACATGCAGCATTATAAGCTTCTTCACTTACTTCGTTTCCATTAGCATCATAATAAATTCCATCAACAATTTGACATTTAGGATTTTCAGGAGTTTCTGTTGAACCTAAAATAATTCTACAAGTATCAGTAGATGGAACACCATCTGCAACATCTAGAGTAATTGTCGCTACAATACGACGTGTACCAGCTGTATAACCTGTACTATTTGATAAATCTATATCAATTCCATTTCCAGTTTCACTTTTAGAAATAGTACCACTCCATCCTGAAGTCAAACTATAATCAGATCTTGTTCCACTAAAAGTAAAACTTGAATTTTCTAACTCAATATGAGCAGTATAATCATTAAAAGTTCCTTCAGTAACATTAACTCCAATATATAGTTTAGTACTTTCACCTTTATTTTCTAAAGAAAAAGTTTTTCCACCTTCAGTAGTTTCTGTCATACTCATTCCACTTGACGCAAAAATTTCTGCTTGTAATGCTTTAGCATTAATTGGCATAATCACAATAATAAATAATGCTAATAAACTTACTCCTAATATTTTTTTCATAATTACCTCTCTTCTCCTCCTTATTATGTCCTAATTATATCATAAAAATACCATATTTCTACATCTTTTTATTTTTTTTTAATAAAAATGTAAAATTTTGACAAGAATATTAAGTGCAAATTATGACAAAATATGATAATATAGTATAAGAATAGAAATGTGGTGAAAAAAATGAAGAAAATTATTATTAGATTACAAGCAAATTCTTTATTTTTTTCATATCAACATAATAAAAATATTAGAGAAGACTTAATGAATACTAACATTATTAGCGATAGTGAACTTGTCTTTTCGGATGATTATATTTTGGATAATAGTCAAATAGTCATGCCTTTTTTTAAAGAATTATGTGACATGAATAAAATTACTACTTTAACTTTTCAAAACTGTGAAATAGCTTGTTTGATGTTAAAGTATTTTAAAGGGATAAAATTAATTGAAAAAGTAAGAATTAAAAAAGAAGAAAATATTAGCTATGCTTTTTGTGAAGAATTAATTGCTTTTAAAACGGCTAAAAATTTAGAATGCTATGCAATTCCTAATTATATGTTAGAATTATTAGACAAACATCATATTACGGTTTTTACTAAAAGCGAAGTTTTTTATATTTCACCATTTATGCAAAGAAATAATATTACGGATTATACAACTATTTTTTATAAAAAAGAAATAGAAGTATTTACTCCAATGAGTGAAGAAGATCAAAATGATTTTAAAATATTTTTATCTATTAATCATTATTTAAAAGTTGTTAAATTTAAAATTTTAAATAGGAAAGATTTAGAATTTATTATTTCTTCTTTAAAGGAATATCGTTATAATAATATTTATATTGAATTATATCAAGATATTTTAGAACCAAAAGATATTTTATATTTAAGAGAATTAAATAGACAAAATAAAAAAAGAAAAATTATTATTGAATTAAATTATTCAGAAGAATATTTAAATCGTAATTTATTTAAACAAATTAGTTTAAATACTTTAAAAGTATGTGGTTTAATTTTAATTAGTATTGTTGTTGGTTCTTTTGGTTATGTTTTTGTAAGAAATTATGTTTCCATGCAAGAAGTTAGTCAAATCCAAGAAGATGTTAATAACACCATTAGTAAAGCCGATGAAATAGTAGAAGAACCTAAAGAAGAGGAAAAAGAATCTGGGCTACAAATTAAGAATCGTTATATTGATGCTTTAACAAGTATTAATCCAGATGTTGTAGGTTATTTAAAAGTTAATAATACTAATGTTGATTATCCAGTGGTTTTAGGAACAGATAATGTTTATTATCTAGAACATAATTTATATAAAGAATATGACCAAAATGGTTGGATTTATATGGATTTTCGTAATTCAGTTACTTCTTTAAATGATAATACTATTATATATGGTCATAATATGTATTATAGTGGGGTAATGTTTGGAACTCTTCATCGAGTATTAAATTCTAGTTGGCAAGAAGATCCTAATAACTTAGTTATATCTTTTAATACAGCTTATGAAACAATGAATTGGCAAGTATTTTCTATTTATACAATTCCTAAAACAAGTGATTATTTAAGAGTTTCATTTGATGATGATGAAGATAAAATGAATTATATAAATATGGTTAAAGGAAGAAGTAAGAAAGATTATGAGCAAGAAGTAACAGCTAATGATAAAATTCTTACTTTATCTACTTGTACTGGTAATAATGCTCGTCTAGTTATTCATGCAAAGTTGATTTTACCGATTCCATAATTTTTAAATTTTCTTGATACCGTTTATTTTTAGGATTTATTTTAAGAGCTTCTTTAAGATATTTAATGGCTTCATCATATTTTTCAATATAAAAACACGCTAAACTAAGTAAATCATAAATAGTATCAT
The DNA here is from genome assembly GCA_947623995.1 of uncultured Bacilli bacterium. Lineage (GTDB taxonomy): Bacteria > Bacillota_I > Bacilli_A > RF39 > UBA660 > Ventrenecus. Next base: position 4,232 of record CANQIN010000055.1, read on the forward strand.
TCCAAGCAAATTCTTCATTAATATAAGAATTGCTTTTTTCTTTGATTTTTAAAGCTTCATTTAAGCATTCATAAGCTTCTTCATAGTTATTTAAAGATTCATAAAGACTTGCTAGTTCAATATAACTTTCTCTTAAATATGGAGCTTCCATTATAGCATTTTTATACCAAAACATACTTTCTGGGATATAGTTTTTATTTAAATAACATCTTGCCATAAAACGCATTGATGCACATCTTTCATCTTTCCAAGTTGCATTTATACAATTTAAATGTTTATGAAAAGTATCAATAGCTTTATCATCCATTTTATAAAACATATATTCTCTTCCTAAATAATGTAAATTTCGATCATCTAAAGGACTTTCTTTAACACTTAATTCTAAAAGTGGTAAATAACTTCCCCTTGATTTTTTAGAATCAGGATAATGATTTAAAACAAGATCAGTTTCAATATAAGTTTCTTTTTCTTTGGTAGTTAAAACTTCATGAACTGGATGACTCCAATAATATGAATTTAAAGAATGAATTTTATCTTCTCTAAAACTAACTAAAGGTTTATTATTTTTATCTAACTTCCAATTATAAGTATAACGATATCTAATATTATTACCTTCACAGTATTTTTTTTCTAACTTTTCTCGCCAACCTTTTTCAAACACTTCATCTAAATCAATACAAGCACATATATCCGCGTCTTTAGGCAGCATTTTAAGCAATTCATTACGAGCCACATCAAAACGCCAAGGTTTAATTATTTTTCTTTTAACTTTAACCCCATATTTTCTTAACAATTTAACGGTATCATCAGTAGAACCAGTATCTAAAACATATATCTCATCAGCTTCTTGCATACTTTTAACCCAACGTTTAACAAACTTCTCTTCATTTTTACATATTGCATATACAATAATTTTAATTTTTTTCAAAAAAGATCACCTATATTAATTTATGCAAGCAAAAAAAAAGCTTGCCTTATGGCAAACTACAAAAATCTCCAGCATCTTCATGATATATAGTAATATCTTCATATGTCTTTAATTCGGTTTCAGATTTAAAGATATCTTGCATTTTATTAGCATCAATATCAATTTCATAATTTATAATATATTTTTTATCATCAAAATTAGCTTTACCAATTAATTCGTCAATTGTAGAATTAGTATTATAATCATTTTTAACTTGTTCATAATCTTCTGCATTCTTAAATTTATATGTTATTATTCTTTTAACTTTAACAATTTCATTATTATCATTTAAACCATATTCATAATTTTCAGATACTGTTGCTTTAGTTGTTGTTTCAAATGGTTCACTTATTTCACAATTCATGAATTGAGAAGGAGCATTTTCATCAACAATTAATGTTGCTTCTACCTCAGTTTGATTATTAAAATCATCTTTTATGATTAAAGGAATTGTGTAAGTACCAACTGAAGTTACTAACTCGCTTAAATCAATGGAATCATCACTTATTTCAATGTCACATTCATCTGATATAGATGGATCATCACATTTTGATATAAAATCATAAACTGTAACTTCGCTATCAGGTTTAACAGTTAATTCTTTTAAAACAACTTCAGGCCCTAAAGTATCTCTTACTTTAACATCAGATGATACAGGATCTATACCTGGACACGTAATAGTATATGAATATGTGTTTGGCGTATTAATATTAACGGCATCAGTATTTACAGTACATGAATTTGCATCTACCCCACTAATAACAGCATAATCACTAGCATTTTTTGAAAGTTTTTTACCTAATTCCCATTCTGTAACATTAGGTACAACTGAAATAATATTTTTACTTGAAGATGAATTAGCAACGTTTAAAAAATAATATACTCCAGAGCCAATTCCTAAAATTAAAACAAATATTAAAATAATTATTATAATCTTTTTTCCACCTTTTTTCTTAGGAGGCTTACTTGGAATCATATTATCCATTACAGGGGCATTTTGAGGAGTAGGAACTCCACCAAATGTTGTTGGATTTTCAGATATCATATTATTATTAGGATTAATATTTGGGTTATTTGTTGGAGTATTATTCATTTGTTGTTCTTTTGTTAATGGTGTATTGGCTGTTAATGTTGCTCCCATTAAAGGACTTGGGGGATCAATAACTGGTGTATTACTAGCAATTCCTTCTGGTGCTAAATTGATTGAAGTCATTGGTTCAGGATTTGCTTGAGGTACTCCATTTGGTACTGGTGTTGGACCAGGATTTATTGGAGGTATTCCACCCGGTACTGGTGTTGGCCCAGGATTTATTGGAGGTACTCCACCTGGTACTGGTGTTGGACCAGGATTTACAGGAGGTACTCCACCTGGTACTGGCGCTGGATCTGGATTAATTGGCGGTGTTCCAAAATTAGGCTCTACAGGAGCGATATTTGGTTCCGGTGGATTAATTCCTGAATTTAAATTATTTTGATTGTTATTTTCTGGATTTAAATTATCAATATTCATACTAATTACCCCAATCTATTTTATAAAATCAATTATACACGTTTTTTTAATAAATAGCAACAATCTTTTTTAATTTCCAAAAAAGATAAAAGTAATAATAAAAGCCGCAATTATGCCCACTAAATCTGCAAATAAACCAGCCGATAAAGCATGACCTGTCTTAGTTACTTTAATTGAGCCAAAATAAAGAGCTAAAACATAAATTGTAGTATCAGTACATCCTTGAAGCGTTGAAGCAAGACGCCCAATAAAAGAATCAGGACCATAAATGGAAAAAATATTGTTCATAATAGCAAGAGTTGCTGTCCCAGAAATTGGTCTTATAAATGCCATCGGTAAAATACTAATCGGTATTCCAACATGATTTAAAAACGGATTTAAGAAAGAAAATATAAATTCTAAAAAATGCGAATTTAAAAAGAGATTAATTGCAAAAACCATGGCAATAACAGCTGGGGCAATATGAAAAGTAGTTAAAATGCCATCTTTAGCCCCGACTAAAAAAGAATCATAAATATTAGTCTTCCGTTTAATCGCATAAATTAAAATAAATAAAACAAAAGTTGGAACAATATAAGTAGATATTTGACTCATAATTTTTTTCTCCTTTTAAAATAATCAAAAGTAAGCCCGGCAATACTAGAACATAAAGTTGCTAGAATACTCGTAATAATAATCTCTGAGGGATTAGCACTTTGATACATTAGACGCATTGCAATAACAGTTGTTGGAATAATAGTTACACCAGCTGTATTTAAAACTAAAAAAGTTACCATTCCTTCCGTTGCCGTGTCTTTATTAGGATTATCTTTTTGCAAGCATTCCATAGCTTTAAGGCCAAAAGGTGTTGCTGCACTGCCAAGACCTAAAGCATTAGCCGCAATATTAGAAGCAATATATCCTAAAGCTGGATGATCTGGTTTTAATGATGGAAATAATTTAGAAAGCAATGGTTTTACTAAGGAAGAAAACTTAGCTAAAAGTCCTGAATCTTCAGCAATCTGCATAATACCAGACCATAAAACTAATAAAGGTAACATCTCCCATAATAGCTTAATGCCATCTATTCCACCTTTTAAAATTTGGTCATTTAAACTAGCCGAATTACCAGTTAAAATCATATAAAAAGATCCAATTAAAATAAAACCAATCCAAATAATATTTACCATTTAAATAACCACCTTATAAATCTAATTAAAAAATTTTCTTTTTTATTTTCTCCAGTCTTTTCTTCAACATTTTCTTTATATATTTTTAAACTTCCTAATAGCTCATCATTTAAATAAACACTAGCAACCCCAACTTCATTACTATTAGGATTATTTATTTCATAATTAATTTTAACTTTTTGTTGTTCATCTTCCGTTAAAAGAGCATA
>CANQIN010000056.1 GCA_947623995.1 uncultured Bacilli bacterium
TTATAAAATATTAATTCTTTTATCGGATTTAGTATTCTGTCAAAGAGGATTAAAATATTATGATTGTATTTTTGAAAACATAAATCTACGAATAAAAAGTTATGAATCTTTAAATCAAAATAAAAGACAAGAAAAATATAAAGAAAAATTTTTGCCTTCAATAACTCAAAATTATGATTGTTTATTTGAATCTTACCAAAATAAAAAGAAGTATTTAAAATACTTTCATTAATTGTAATTTTAGGTAAAACTTATAAATTAATCCCATAATCTATTATTTTTGTAATAGATTATTTTTTTTTTATTCTTCTAGTTACTACACCCTAATATTTAGCAAAAATCACATAATTTTCAAGTTTTTAAACTTGAACAGGATATGATGATTACACCAATTTTGAATAAAACCCTTATTTCATAAGGCTTTCAATCAAAATAATTGGTGTAAAAAAGTTTTTGCACTTGCAAAAACGCATATAATTATATGCAAAATATATTACTTTTTTTGAATTTTCCTTATAAACAAAAGGTTTAAATGTATTACTAATATATTTACCCATAAAAAAAAGAACCATAAACGGCTCTCAAAGATAAATTTAATACTAAACATAAATTTTAATAAATTTTGACTATATTTAAAAACTTACAATTCTTCTAAAACTATGTATTATAAAGGCATTTTAATAATATTTTCTAATTCTTGGATTATGGGATTTACTCTCCCCCCTATGTCAAGTTACTTACATAACTATACACCACTTATACTATAAATAAAATTATTTTTCCATTTCTTCATATTTTAAGTTATAATTAATATAGAAAGAAGGTAAATAGATGATTAAAATTTATAAAAATACTGACAATGATTCTAATTTAAAAGAATTATCTGAAATTGAAAAAGATACTTGGATAAATTTAATTAATCCAACAAAAGAAGAAATTCAAAAAGTTGCTAAGGAAGTTAAAATTGAAGAACGAATTATAAAAGAAGTTTTAGTTGAAAAAAATCTTCCTCAAATTAGAAAATCAGAAGAAGGTGTTTTAATTGTAATTGATATCCCTTATCAAACTCAAACAAAATATAATACTTACCCTTTAGGAATTATAATATGTAATGATTTACATATTATAACTGTATCTTTAAAAGAAACTTTATTGTTAAATAAATTTATCAATAATGAAATTGCTAATTTTTATACTGCTAAAAAAAGTCGCTTTTTTATTCAAATTTTAGAAGAAACTTCTAAAGAATATACTAATATTTTAAAAAATATTGAAAGTAGTATTGAAGTTAAAGAAAAAGGTCTTTTAAATTCTACAAGTAACAAACAATTAATTGGTTTATTAAATATTCAAAAATCTTTATTGTATTTTATAACTTCTTTAAAATATAATAATACTGTTTTAGAAAAAATTAGTAAAGAATATGTTATTGATATTTATAAAGAAGACTTAGAATACTTAGAAGATACTATTATAGACCTTAAACAATGTATTGAATTATGTAATATCTACCGTGAAATATTAGATTCAACTATTGAAACATATGGAACTATTATATCTAATAATTTAAATGTTGCTATGAGATTTTTAGCAGGTATTACTATTGTTCTTTCAATTCCAACTATGATATCAAGTTTTTATGGAATGAATGTTTTTCTACCTCTTGCTAATAATAAATTTGCTTTCTTAATTATTTTAATATTTTCAATATTTTTATCATTACTTATCGCAATATGGCTTAAAAGAAAAAAAATGTTTTAAAAAAAGAATTTGGAATTTACCAAATTCTTTTTTAATACTAACTTTTAATTTTATAGATATGCTAATAAAACAAAAATTAAAAGTAAAACAACTAACATGGCTACAACAAATTTCCAAATATATGAAAGCCATTTTTTATATGGAATATCTAAATAAGATAAACCAAAAATTAAGAACATACTAATTGGTGTAATAAACATTACTAATCCATATATTGTTGTATAAATTAAGTAAATAATATTACCTTCTTTACCAGTAAAGCTTCCAATAAAGTAGCTTAATGAATATCCAAGATATCCTAAGTCAGTATTGAATATGCTTCCAATAAAGGCTTGAATAGTTGCAATAAATGGATTAAAAGCTGTTCCAAAGGCATTTACAATAGTTGGAATAATTGGTGACCAATATAAGAATACAAATACTGTATATGCTAAAGTCATTAAAGCTAAAGGTTTAATTACTGATTTAAATCCTTTACCTACATTAGATAAAAATTCATCAAATTTCATATTACTAAATAAACCAATAAATAAAGTAACAATAGCTATAACTACAGTATAAGTAAATAAATACCAAGTACCAAATGCTGTTGCAAGATCATAACCTAATGCTTCTAAATTTTCACCAGCTATTGCATTAAAAATTTTAAAATCACCAATAGCTAAACTCATAAACCAATCGTGGAAATCATTAAATATTTCTAATTTAAAATTTCCAGTCCAATCTACAAATCCTAATATAGCAAATATAAAAGCAATTACTAAAATACTTGCAATAGGCCAAACTTTAGCTTTTTTATTTTTAACTTCACCTAAAGTTAAAATATCGTTTTCTTTACTTTCTTCTTTTTTATCTTTCTTAGCATCTTTCTTTAAATAATTAACTAATACAAATGCATATAATATAAAAGCTAAAAGTAATATACCAAAACGCACTAAAAGTTCAGTTGTAATAGTAACATCAGAACCACCATATCCTAAATATGTAATTAAAGATATTGCGCCTTCAGTACCATATGTTGCACCTAAAACACCTACTAGCATTGCCCCAATAGTTACCGCAAAAGCACTTAGTTTATTAAAGTCCATTTTTCTTAAAATGTGAATTAAGAATGGCATAAACATTAACATTACATAACTTGTAGTAATAATTGATGTTAATAATGCAGTAATAAAAGCAATTACTAATGCAAAAACTATTTCCTTTCCTTTACCATATTTAGCAATCTTTTCTACTAATTTAATATATCCATCAGTTTTACTTACTACTCCATAAAATATTCCAACAAATAATATAAAAATTACTTGAATAGAAAAATTTTGTAAAGCATAAGTTATTCCATAAAAGATATGTACTAAACCAATTCTTTGAATACTACCCTTAGTAAATTCCGCACCAGTACCAAAATTACCATTTGGAATTATCCAAGTTAATACAATAACAAGAATAAGCATAGCTAATATTAATTTTGCTAAATCATGTTCTTTAAATAACTTTTTCATTTTTTTCCTCCTCCTAATAAAATTATAGCACAAAGCAAAGATGATGATAAAGAAAAATTACATTTTTTAGGTGAAAAAATAGTGAAAAAAGAAAAAAATTAGTTATATATTACTAATTTTTTTTCTTTTTCTTCTTACGACTTCTAACTTTCTTCTTATGAGAATTAATATTTTCTTTAGTTTTTACAATATTTCTTTGACTATTTTCTTTATTTTCAGAACATTTTTCACTATTATTAGCATATTCATTTATTAATTCTTCTTTAGTAATAATGTTATCATCTATAATAGTCAATTCTTTATTATCATTTTGTTCAATTATTTTATCATCTTTTTTAGATCTATTATTTACTTCAATAATTATAGAATTTTTCTTTAAAGGTTCACTTTCATACTTATTTCTTCTTAAACCTTTATATTTCTTTTTAAGTTTTTCTTCAATAATTTTTTTATTTTCAATTTCTTTTTCTTTCTTTATAATAACTTGAGTATTAACTTCTTCAATACTCTTTTCAGCACCATATAATCTTAATAATTTTAATATATCATAAAGAATTATAATGAAAGCTGGAACAACTACTAAAATTAACCATCCCCATTTAGTAGTAAGAATCGATTGTAATCGCCCTAATTGAGGAATTTTAAAAATAACTTTACCAATAATATTTTCAAACGTTGCTGGTTTTGGATCAGGACTAGTATTATTATCACCCTTTGTTTTATATAATTTATTACCATTATCATCTTCAGAAATTTCAATAACTCTATGAGTTATAGTCATTCCTTTAGAACTAGTAGAAGTTGATATAAATGTTATGATATCTCCTACTTTAATATCATTTTGATTTTTAATTTTAACATTTACTATAACATCATATATATTTAACGTTTTTTCCATACTTGGTGAAATAATAGTATATAATCCAAAAGCTGGACGATAACTATTATCCTTTTTAGAAAAAACTCTAGTTGTTATAAAATAATATACTAATACACTAGCTACTAAAATAAGAAGTACAAAAATAGTCCACGATAGAATTGTTGTGAATAATTTAAAGCGATGTTTTATTGAACTATATTTCTCTTTATTCCTCATGGTTTTACCTCTCTATTCTTTACTATATATAATTATAATAAAATCATTATAAAAATACAAGTTAAATTATTAAAATTTACATCAAATAAAAAAGTAGAATTTAATCTACTTTATTCATACCATGCTTCAGAAATATCAATTTTGGCTTTATAACTTTTGCCTTTTTGTTTATCTTGAGCATAGTCAAAATTTTTAAAACGATATTCAAGCTCATAATTATATACAGCATGAGCAGGTATCATCAATTCAGTATATAACTCAGTATCAGTAGTAGGTGAAGGCGTTTCTTCCTTAACTACTAAATCATCTCGTTTTAAAACATAAACTAAATCTGATGGTGGATCAAACTCATTAACAACATCTTTTAAATCAATTCTAAAGAACAAAGTATTTGGCGTTCGGTTATTAACACTAAAGGTTTGACTTCCCTTCCAATCTGGTTTGATATCTTTTGCATATAAACCAGCATCATATGTTACAAATAAAACATTATAATCATCACCATAACAATAAAAGTCACAAGTTCCATTTTCATCAGTATCACAGTTAGCATCACATTTTTTATCGTTATTAGTGTCACAGTTTAAGTCACACTTACCGTCATTATTAGTGTCACAATTACGGTCACACTTACCATTGTTATTATCATCACAATTTACATCGCATACTCCATCTTTATCGGTATCACAATTGGTATCGCATTTACCATCATCATTTGTATCACAATTTAAATCACACTTACCATCATCATTGGTATCACAATTTTTATCACATTTACCATCGCCATCTTCATCCGGATTTTTATCTGGTATTCCATCACCATCGGTATCACAATTTACATCACATTTACCATCACCAGTTGTATCACAGTTTAAATCACACTTACCATCATTATTGGTATCACAATTGGTATCGCACTTACCATCACCAGTTGTATCACAATTTTTATCACATTTACCGTCATTATTGGTATCACAATTTACATCACATTTACCGTCACCAGTTGTATCACAGTTTAAATCACACTTACCGTCATTATTGGTATCACAATTGGTATCGCACTTACCATCACCATTTGTATCACAATTTCGATCACATTTACCGTCATTATTGTCATCACAATTAGTATCGCACTTACCATCATCATTTGTATCGCAATTTTTATCACACTTACCATCACCATTTGTATCGCAATTTCGATCGCACTTGCCATCATTATTGTCATCACAATTAGTATCGCACTTACTATCACCATTTGTATCGCAATTTTTATCGCATTTACCATCGCCGTTAGTATCACAATTGGTATCACATTTGCCATCACCATTTGTATCACAATTTCGATCACACTTGCCGTCATTATTGTCATCACAATTAGTATCGCACTTATTATCACCATTTGTATCGCAATTTTTATCACACTTACCATCGCCGTTAGTATCACAGTTAGTGTCACATTTACCATCACCAGTTGTATCGCAATTGTTATTACACTTGTCATCACCAGTCGTATCACAATTTAAATCGCATTTACCGTCTCTATTTGTATCGCAATTTTTATCACATTTGCCGTCACCATTTGTATCACAATCTCGATCGCACTTACCGTCATTGTTGTCATCGCAATTTGTTTGACATTGACCAGTATTATTTGGATCACAATTTACATCACATTTGCCATCACCATCTGAATCACAATTTTTATCACATTTACCATCATTATTGGTATCGCAATTAGTATCACATACACCATTACCAGTTGTATCACAATTTAAATCACACTTACCATCATTATTAGTATCGCAATTAGTATCACAAGCCCCATTACCAGTTGTATCACAATTTCGATCACATGTACCATCATTATTGTCATCACAGTTTTTATCACAAGCGCCATTACCAGTTGTATCACAATTTCGGTCACACTTACCATCATTATTATCGTCACAATTTATATTACATGTTCCATTACCAGATGTATCGCAATTTCGATCACATTTACCATCATTATTGTCATCACAATTTAGTTTACATGTTCCATTACCTTCAGGATCAATATTCTTATCAGGAGTTCCATCGCCGTTAGTATCACAATTAGTCTTACATTGTCCTGTATGATCTGGATCACAATTTAATTCACATTTGCCATCGCCATCTTTGTCAACATTAGTATCTGGTTCATTATCACCATTTGTATCACAATTACTTTGACATTGACCAGTATTATTTGGATCACAATTTAATTCACATTTACCGTCGCCATCTTTGTCAACATTAGTATCTGGTTCATTATCACCATTTGTATCACAATTACTTTGACATTGACCAGTATTATTTGGATCACAATTTAATTCACATTTACCGTCGCCATCTTTGTCAACATTAGTATCTGGTTCATTGTCACCATTAGTATCACAATTACTTTGACATTGACCGGTATGATTTGGATCACAATTTAATTCACATTTACCGTCGCCATCTTTGTCAACATTAGTATCTGGTTCATTATCACCATTAGTATCACAATTACTTTGACATTGACCGGTATGATTCGGATCACAATTTAATTCACATTTACCGTCGCCATCTTTATCAACATTAACGTCTGGTTTATTATCACCATTAGTATCACAATTACTTTGACATTGACCAGTATGATCTGGATCACAATTTAAATCGCACTTACCGTCACCATCTTTATCGATATTTTCATCTGGCACATTATCGCCATCAGTATCACAGTTAACATCACATTCACCATCGCCATCAAGATCTTGATTAAATAAATTTTTATCAGGTTTATTATCACCATCAGAATCGCAATTAATATCACATTTACTATCTTTGTCTATATCAATATTAATATCTGGTTTTCCATCTCCATCAGTATCAACATTAAAATCAGGTCTACCATCATTATCAATATCAATATTATAATCAGGGCGATTATCATTATCAATATCACAGTTTAAATCACATTTGTCATCATGATTAGTATCTTGATTTATCAAGTTTTTATCAGGTTTTCTATCACCATTAGTATCAACATTAAATACTCCAGACTTAGTCTCACCATAACTAATATTTATATCTGGTTTACGATCATTATTAGTATCAATATCATAGTCAGCTTTACCATCACCATCAAAATCACAATTGGTATCACATATACCATCTTCATTATAATCACAATTTAAACGGCATACATTATTTCCAAATAATTTAAAATAACTATATGTTGCTTCTCCAACCCCTAAAAACATCAATAAGAAAAGCAAAACAATTATAATAAATGTTCTTTTTCTTTCCTTTTCTTTTTCATCGTCTAAAAGATTAGCATATTGTTGTTCTAAAGTGCTTAATTCATTAATAGGATTTTTATTCTCGTCCATACAATCTCCTACTCTCTATTCATAAAATGATTATAGCATAATCTATTTTTTTAAACAAGATTTTTAAAACACATTTTATCTAAGTTTGTAACTATTCAGACTAAGTCATGCTAAAACGAGAGCTTTATAAAGAACGGCTCTCTTTTTAGTTAAATAAAGTT
>CANQIN010000057.1 GCA_947623995.1 uncultured Bacilli bacterium
GTATTATCATATGTTACTTTTATTTTAGTATCTTTATAATCAAAGTCTTCTGTTAAAATAAGATAACCATCATCTGCTAAATCTTTACCATATAAGAAATTTTCACTATCTTTTTTAAAATCTTTTTCATGAGTTTTAATATAAGCTTCCGTAGCTATCTTTAAAGTATTTTTTCCTTCTGCTAATATTTCTTCTTCATTATTTATATCTTGATAAGCAAAACTAATTCTTGTTATAGCTACCCCAAATCCAACCGCAATAATAGCTAATAAGATTATTAATTCTTTAATTGCATATCCTTTATTGTTCATTTTTTATTCACCTACTCTAATAACATTCTATCATGTATTTTTATTAAAGTAAAATTAAATTTTTTTCAAAAAAACTATTGACAAAATATGCTATGTGGTTTATTATGATAACGCAATTGTTCTTTGACAATTAGATAATTGAACCATGTGAAAGACTTAGGAAGCAACTAAGTATGGATTTCTCTTATGCTTATTACTAGCAGGTGCGAATCTATTAGGGATTGAGTTGTAATAATTAGTAATAATTTTATGGGACTATCAAAGATAGGAAAGAGAGAAAAGTGCTTTTGTGAATTGGTTTATAAGGTACAGAACTAATCGTGGTCATCATAAACTTTTTTGGTAGAAAACAAAAAGAATAATTAACAAACTTACTAGAGTTCGCAATCTAGAGAGTTTGTTAAGGCGACTAAGCCATTTGCAGTTGAGCGTAGTAATACGTTATAAGATTAGAAACTGGTAAAAGTAGCATAAAGCTGCAGGATAAAAGTGGAGTTAACACTGATACTGTTAAAATATTGTAAATGAAAAAACCTATGCGTGTGAAATTTGGAAGTGCAAGCCTTCTTTAGTGGTAAAAGGTAAGTGAAGAATAAGGGTCGCGACCTTATGAGGGCACTTACTGGCTAATGACTGAAATAAAAAATAAATTGATTGCAAAAGTAATGAGAGAATCATCACTTATCTAATTGTGAGAGAATAATTGTAAAAAAACCTTTTTTTGAAGGTTTTTTAATTTAGAATATAAATGAATAGATTTAAATAAGTTGCAAATAATATCCAGATTAAGTAAGGTATTTGTAAATAACCAGCAATTTTCTTTTGTTTAAACATTTTAATAATCATTATAATAACTAAAATATCTAAAATAATAATCCAAATTATTGATATTAATCGCCATTTTAAAATGAAAAAGATAATTGACCATAAAGCATTAAAAGTTAATTGAATATAATAGATATTTTTTATTTCTCTAGTAATTAAGTTATCATTATCTAAAATTCCATAAGATATACCCATTAATATATAAAGAATTGTCCATACAATTGGAAATAAGATACTAGGTGGTGAAAAAGCTGGTTTAATTAAAGAATTATAATCAATGTTAGGTCCAATTAAGAGTCCAACAATTCCGCCAATAATTACCGGTATTAAAATGGCTTTAATAAACTTCTTCATAATCCCTCCTAATAAACTTTATTTTTAGTTTGGCCAAAATAGACCTAGTTATACTTTTAAGATTTTTACTTCTTTTTCTTTTAGAATTTCTTTAATAAAAAGTGAAGGCTTATATTTATTAGTGATTAAATAAACATCTTTTTTAGCTCTTGTTAAAGCTGTATAAAATAATCTACGTTCTTCTTCAAAAGGGTAGATAAAATCCTTTTTTACTAAAGAGAGGACAACATCATCTTTTTGCTTACTTGGAAAACCATATATACCATCAATCATATTTAAAATAATAACATGATCACTTTCTAATCCTTTAGAAGCGTGAATTGTATAAAACTTTATTCTTCCTTCTTTATAATCTTTATTAGTATATTTTTTTAAATCATAATGAGTTCTTCCTAAGATAAAAATATTATCTTCTTTAGGAATTAAATTGATTATCTTATTTAAAGTTTCTTGATAATTTTTTTCATAGACTATATAGATAGGATTAGCTAAATGACTTTTACTTTTTAAATGTTTATCAATTTGATTAGGATTTTTTAAAATAAAATTACCAGCAACATTAACTAATTCTTGACTGTTACGATAAGTTATTTCTAATTTATAAATCTTAGCTTGGGGATAGTATTTTTTAAAATTTAAAAAGAGATTAATATCGCTTCCAGAAAAATGATATATTGATTGATAATCATCTCCACATACACACAAACTAGCGTTATTTAATTTAACTAATTCTCTAATTAGATTAAATCTTAATAAAGAAGTATCTTGAAACTCATCAATTAAAATTAATTTATAGGGTAGTTTTGGTTTTTCATTCTTTAATTTTTTAATAGCTAATCTTATCATATCATCAAAATCTATTAAGCCTTTTTGGCTTTTTTCTTTTTCATATAAATTATATATCGCATATAAAATAATTAATAAATGATGTTTTTTACTAACTTTAAAAAAATTTAACCAATCTTCTTTAGAAAAAGTATTACTAGAATATAAATCTAAAAATTGTTTTATAACTTTTTTAAGGGGTTTTAAATTTTTCTTTTGGTATTGATAGTTTTTAAATGGACCATATATTTTTAAAATTGAATAAACACTTTTTTTAGTATGTTCATTTTCTTTAAAATTGTTATTAAAAAAATGGTCAATAACTATATCTTTTAAAAAATCGTCCGCTATCATAAAATCTAAATCATTAATAATTTTTAAAGCTAATTTATGAAAAGTATAGGTTGGAATATTAACATGACAATTTTTTAAAATATTATTATGCATATTTAAGACTGCTTCATTAGTAAATGATATAGGACATACTTCATAAGGTTTAATTAAATTATTTTCTAACATATATTTTAATTTACCAACTAAAGTTAGAGTTTTACCAGAACCAGCTCCGGCAATAATTAAAGAATATTTAGGATTTTCTAAAATGGGCTTTTTTTGTTCTTCATCTAAATAGTAATTGTTAATAATAATATCTTCTTTCATAGCTCCATTATAACGCTTTTAGTTTGGTTATTTTGACAGGTTTTGTCGAGATTAATAAATTCTTATTTTTCTTTTGTTATAATGCCAAAGAAAAGAGGTAATTTTATATGTATAGACCTACTTATGCTGTTATAAATAAAGATATTTTAAAAGAAAATATTAAAGAAATTAAAAAAACTTATCCTAGTTATGAATATTATATTGGGGTTGTTAAAAATGATGCTTATCATCATGGTATTAAAATTGTTAATGAGCTAATTAAAGGGGGAATAAATTATTTAGCAGTATCTTCTTTAGATGAAGCAATATTAGTTAGAAAAATAAATAAGAATATTCCTATATTATGTTTAGAAGTAATTTCCTTAGATTATCTTGATTTAATTATTAAAAATAAAATAACAATTACAGTGGAAAGTTTAAGTTATTTAAAAAAATTAGTTAATCAAGATGTTAATGATTTAATTACCATTCATTTTGCCGTTGATAGTGGAATGCATCGTTTAGGCTTTTCTAAAGAAGAAGAGTTAACTAAAGCGTATATGTTAATTAAAGAAAGTAAAAATTTATATTTAGAGGGTATATATTCACATTTTGCCACTTCGGGAATTCAAGATATTTATTACGATTATCAAGTTAAACGTTTCTTAAAAATTACTAAAAATATTTATTTAGAAGATATTCCCATTGTTCATTTAGGACGTAGTCTAACTTTAGTAAGTCATGAGAAATTAAATTTTTGTAATGGTATTCGTTTAGGAATTGTAATGTATGGTTTTAATCAAAGTCGAAAGATAAATAGTAAATATCAATTATTAAAGATTAAAAGAATCCAAAAAAAATATCATTTAAGTAAAACTACTTTAGAAAATAATCTAAAAGTAAAACCTTCTTTTGCCCTTTATTCTTCAGTTATGAGTAGAAGAAAAATTAAAAAAGGTGAATTTGTTGGTTATGGAGCCAATATTGTAAATGAATCAGGTTATATTTATACCATTTGTATTGGTTATGCAGATGGTGTTGATAAGAATTTTAAATATGTCTTAATTAATAAACAAAAATGTTTAATTATTGCCGATTGTATGGATATGTTATTAGTTTTTTCACAAAATAAATATGAGGTAGGAAGTAAAGTTGAAATTTTTGGGGAGAATAGAAGTATTTTTGAAGTTTTAAAAACACTAAATATTAATGCTTATCATTTGTTTAATCAAATTAGTAATCGAGTACCAAGAATATATGAAAGTAAAGGTGATAAAAATGGATTTTAAAATACTTATTTTAGGAAGTGATGCTAATGCTTATTATATGGCTAGATGTTATTATGAAGCTACCAATAAAAAAGCTCATTTAATTGGTAAAGAAAGATTAGCTTTTACTAAATATTCTAATATTTTAACTGTTGAATATAATCCTAATTTATGGCAAGAAGATATTTTTATTAAAACAGTTAATAATTATGCTAAAAGTTATATAACTAAAAAGATATTACTAGTAAGTACTAATGAAACATATTCCAAATTAATAGCTAAAAATAATGATAAATTATTACCTAATTTAATTTTTCCTAAACAAAATTTAGAAGTTTTAGAAACGCTTATTAATAAAGAATTATTTTATAAAACTTATCAAAATGAAAATTTACATTTTCCGGAAACTTATTTTTATAATCTTGATGAGCAATTATTACCAATTCTAGATTATCCTTTAATATTAAAACCCGCTAATGTAATAAGTTATAATCATTTAAATTTTAATGATAAACATAAAATATATAAAATTAATTCTTTAGATGAACTACAAAAAGTTATTAAGAAAATAAAGGATGCTGGATATCACGATAAAATAATTTTACAAGAATATATTCCTGGTGATGATTCTTATCTTTATGATAGTGTTGTTTATGTTGATTCTAATCATAAAGTTAAAGTTATTAGTTTTGCACAGATTGGTCTTCAAGAACATTCTTTAAGTATGGTTGGCAATGCGGCAACTTTAATTAATGGTTATTCAACACATCCTAATGCCCCAATTAAAGAAATGAAAGAAACCATTATTAATTTTATGGAAAAAATAGATTATGTGGGTTTTGCTGAAATTGATATGAAGTATGATAAGAATAGTAATACTTTTAGAGTACTAGAAATCAATGCTAGACAAGGAAGAAGTAGTTATTATATTTCTAAACTTGGAGCTAATTTAATTTTAGTAATGGCTAATGATTTAATAGCTCGAAAAGAATTACCATTATTAGATTTAAATAATGAAGTATTACTTTCTTTCGTGCCTAAGAGTATTGTTAAAAAATATATTAAGAATGGGGATTTTAAAAAGAAAGCTTTATCGATGTGGAAAAAAAGAGTTAGTCCAATGGAATGTAATTTAGATACTAATTTAAAAAGGTTTTTATTAATGAAGAAAAGATTATGGCATTACCGAAAAGATTTTAAAAATGCTTATTGGACATCTTAAAATAGGGAAGGGTAGATTTTTATGTGTGGAATAGTTGGTTTTTGGGATAAGACGAGAATTAAGAAAAAAGAAGAAATAATAAGAAAAATGGCTTTAAAAATTGAACATCGAGGACCAAATGGTGAAGGTTATTTTTGTGATTCAAATGTTGCTTTAGGTCATAAAAGACTAGCCATTATTGATTTAGAAAACGGCGAACAACCAATGATTAGTAATGATCATAATTTAATTTTAGTATTTAATGGCGAAATATATAATTATCAAGAATTAAGATTTGAATTAGAAAGTGATGGCTATGTTTTTAAAACTAAAACGGATACAGAAGTATTATTGTATGGTTATGATAAATATAAAGAAGAAATTTGTAATAAATTAAGAGGGATGTTTGCTTTTGTTATTTATGATATAAAAAAAGAAATGCTTTTTGGAGCAAGAGATCATTTTGGGATGAAACCATTATATTATTATCAAGATGATAAATTTTTTTGTTTTGCTTCAGAAATTAAAGCGATGTTAGAACATCCTAAATTTAAAAAAGAGATTAATAAAGATGCTTTAAAAATGTATTTAATATTTCAATACTCAACTAAAGACGAAACTTTTTTTAAAAATGTTTATCGTTTAAATCCAGGGCATTATTTTATATATAAAAATAATAAATTAGATATTTATCCATATCATGAATTTAACTTTGTAAAGAAAAATCAAAATTATCAAAAATTAAAAAAAGAATTACAAAAAGAATTAGCTTCATCTGTTAATTATCATTTAACAACTAGTGATGTAGAAGTGGCATCATATTTATCGGGTGGGGTAGATTCCTCTTATGTAGTAAGCCTAGCTAAACCAAGTAAAACTTTTTCGGTAGGATTTAGTTATGAAGGTTTTGATGAAACTAGTTATGCTAAAAGTTTAAGTAAAGAATTAGGCTTAAAAAATAAAAGTATTAGTATTAGTGCGGATGATTTTTTTAATAGTCTTTCAACTATTATGTATTATACTGATGAACCTCATGCTAATTTATCAACAGTTCCGCTTTATTTTTTATCAAAGTTAGCAAGTAAGGATGTTAAAGTTGTTTTAAGTGGCGAAGGCGCTGATGAATTATTTGGGGGATATAATGAATATTATGATCCTTTATTATTAAGAATTTATTTAAAGTTTCCTTTATGGTTTAGAAGTAAAATAAGAAAAATTTGTCAAAAACTACCACATTTTATGGGTCGTAATACTTTAATAAAGTATGGACTACCATTTGAAGAAAGATATATTGGTCATGGAAGTTTCTTAGAAAATGATGAAGCAAATAAAATATTAGCTGATGAACTTAAAAGTGAAGAGAGTATTAGTAGTGTTTTAAAACCTTATTATAATTTAGTTAAAAATGAAAGTGAATTAACTAAAAAAAGATTTTTAGATTATTATTTTTGGCTTCCTAAAGATATTTTACTTAAAGCTGATAAAATGAGTATGGCTAATAGTGTAGAATTAAGAACACCTTTATTAGATATAAATTTATTTAATCTTACTAAAACAATTCCTAATAAATATTTAATTAAAAATAAAACTACAAAATATATTTTTAGAGATATAGCTTTAGATAATTTACCAAAATCTTGGGCTAAAAGAAGAAAATGTGGTTTTCCGGTACCTTTTTCTAAATGGCTTAGAATCGATAAATATTATAATATCGTTAAAGATGCTTTTTCCAAAAATTATGTTAAAGATTTTTTTGATACTTGTTATATAAATCAGTTATTAGATAACCATTATAAAGGCCTTGAAAATAATGGTCGGAAAATATATAATATATATTGTTTTTTAGTATGGTATGATGAATTTTTTGCATAAAATATACTAAAAATAATTGACATTACCAAAATGGTTTGATATTATTGATAGTGTCAAAAAGACATGGGCGTTTAGCTCAGTTGGTTAGAGCATCTGCCTTACAAGCAGAGGGTCTGCGGTTCGAGTCCGTAAACGCCCACCATTTATTTTTTTTGCCGACATAGCGTAACTGGTAGCGCAACTGACTTGTAATCAGTAGGTTGGGGGTTCGACTCCCTCTGTCGGCACCATCTTGGAGGGATAGCGAAGTGGTCAAACGCGGCAGACTGTAAATCTGTTCCTTCGGGTTCCATGGTTCAAATCCATGTCCCTCCACCATTTTTTAAAATATTGCCTCGTAGCCAAGTGGTAAGGCACAGGACTTTGACTCCTGCATTCCGCTGGTTCGAACCCAGCCGAGGCAGCCATTTTATATTTTTCGGTTCGCTAGCTCAGTCGGTAGAGCATTTGACTTTTAATCAAAGGGTCTCGGGTTCGAATCCCGAGCGAGCCACCATTTATGT
>CANQIN010000058.1 GCA_947623995.1 uncultured Bacilli bacterium
GGGATGAAATTGAAAAAATAGTAGTTGATTTTTTAAATCAATAACTACTATTTTACCTACAATATTTTTTTACACCCTAACAACAATTAGTAAAATTAGGCAAAAAAAAAATTAAGTCAGTTGTAAAGAAGATATTCGATTACTAAGTAAAAAAACTCCTAGAATAACAACAACATAAAGTAAAATTAAAAGTGCATATTTTTTCAAAAATTTTTCCATAACTAATACCTTCTTTCTAAAACTAATTTTATATTAAACAATTGTTCGTGTCAATAAATTTTTTTAGAAAAGTGTCAAACACATGTTTGACAAAAAAACAAGTGTATGCTATAGTTTTATTGGAGAGTGATTTATGAAAACTTTAGAAAAAAAATTAACCCCCAAACAAGAAGAAGTATTTAATTTTATTAAAAAGTATAGTGCGGAGCATGGGTTTCCCCCATCAGTAAGAGAGATATGTGCAAGTTTAGGACTATCAAGTCCAGCGACAGTTCAAGCTCACATTAATCATTTAAAAGAAGCTGGGGTAATTAGAAATTCATCTAATAAATTTAGAACCATTGAAATATTAACTGAAAATGAATATTTAACTAAAAATGAAGATGTTATAAAAGTACCGTTACTTGGTAAAGTAACAGCTGGTAATCCGATTGAAGCAATTGAAAGACCTAATGAATATTTTGATATTCCTCAAGCTTTAGTTCCTGTTGGTAAAAATATTTTTACTTTAGAAGTTAGTGGTGAATCAATGATTAATAAAGGAATTTATGATGGGGATTATGTTATCGTTCAAAAACAAAACATCGCTAATAATGGTGACATTGTTGTCGCGATGACAGAAGAAAATGAAGTAACTTTAAAAACATTCTATAAAGAAAAAGACCATATTAGATTACAACCTGAAAATGATACAATGGCTCCTTTTATCTTTCCAAATGTTACAATACTAGGAAAAGCAATTGGTTTATTTAGAAAATTTTAAAAAAAATGGAAAATTTCAATTCCATTTTTATTTTTATCTAAAGAAGACAATATAAGCTAAAAAGATTAAGTAAATAATGGTAGTAATAATTCCATTAACCATTTCGTTTTTACTACTTTTACCATTAACACCTAAAGCCATCGTGGCAAGGTATCCTCCAAGTAAACCACCAATATGGGCAGCATTATCAACACTTGGTACCATAAATCCTAAAACAAGGTTGATAATAATAATTGGAATAATTTGATTTCTTAAAACGCTTCCTAAATAAAGACGATAGTGATAGCCAAAGTAAAGTAAGCTACCAAGTAAACCAAATATTGCCCCTGATGCTCCAACACTTACCACATTTGGATTAAAAATACAACTCATCAAAGTACCTGATATAGCACTTACTAAATAAATTCCTAAAAATTTATATTTGCCAATATAAGTTTCGACCTGAGTTCCAATAATATATAGAGAATACATATTAACTAATAAATGAATGATTCCAGCATGTAAGAAAGCTGCCGTAATTAATCGCCAAACTTCCCCACTTTTAACTAATGGCGAAAAAGAGGCACCATACTTAATCAAATCATAAGTTGAAAGATTAGTTTTTGATAAAACAAAAGTTATCATAAAAATTAAAACATTTATAAAGATTAAAGCATTAGTAAAAACAATTTTTTTACTTCTAAAAGTTTTTTCATATAATCTATTATCTTCTTCAGTCTTATGATTAATATCATTAGTTACATTAACTATTAAATCTAAGCCATTCATATCAAGCATTAATTTATTCTTAATATCAGGAAATGGTTTAATTAAATCAGGTTCTTTAATATCATTTAAATTTTTAATTACAATTGAATTAATATTTTTAGTATCAACAGCTTTAATATTATCATTAACATCTAATAAAATATTTAAAGCATTCATAGTAAAAGAAATAGTTTTTCTTTTTACTTGGTGCATAACATTATTTAATTTTACTAAATCAAAATTCATTTGTTCATCATTATGAATATAATTAGCATTTATTCTAATTATTTTATATGGTCCTTCTTGATTTTGTAACCATATTTCATCTTTTACACCATTAACAATAATGGGTGCATAATTTTGTTCAGTTATAAAATAATGAGCTAAACGCATAATTATTTCATCTTTTTTATTTATCATAATTGTACGCATAAAATCACTCCACGACTAATATTTTATAATAAAATTTTAAAATAGTAAAGTTAATCTAAGGTGTCTAAAAATTCTTGAAATTCATTTGGTAAAGGCACTTTAAAATGTAATTCTTCTTTGGTTATTGGTTCCGTAAAAGTTATTTCACTAGAATGAAGAAATTGCCCAAAAGAAGTTGTTTTATCTCTTTGGTAAGTAGGATCATTATAAACAGGATGCCCAATGTAAGCTAAGTGAACTCTTATTTGATGGGTTCTTCCCGTTTTTAATTCACATTCTACTAAAGTATATTTATTAAATCTTTTTAAAACATTGACATGCGTGATAGCATCTTTACTATTATGCTCCGTTACCATCATTTTCTTACGGTCAATTTTATCTCTTCCGATTGGGGCGTCAATTGTAATATGATTATGAGATAAAATTCCTTTTACTAAAGCGATATATTTTCTTTTAACTTTTTTATTTTTAAAATCATCAGCAAGAATTTCATGAGCTTTATTATTTTTAGCAACTAAGATAAGTCCGGATGTATCTTTATCAATTCGGTGAACAATACCCGGTCTTAAAGTGTCACTACCTTCACTTAAATTTTTAGTATGAGCAAGTAAAGCATTAACTAAAGTATGAGCAGGATTACCACTTCCTGGATGAACAACCATTCCACTTGGTTTATTTATTAAAATAACATTTTCATCTTCAAAAACAATATCTAAAGGAATATCTTCAGGCTCTAAATCAATTTCTTCGGTGTATTCTTTAATAATTTTTATTTCATCATTTTCTTTAACTTTATATGATGCTTTGACAATATTATCATTAACTAAAATACATTCATCTTTAAGCATTTTTAAAATTAAAGACCTTGAATAATCAGTTATATCACTTAAATATTTATCAATTCTTTCATTTACATCTTCATTAACAATTATCTTTTGCATGTTTATCACTCTTTCTAAAAAGCTCAATAATTAATAAAAACATTCCACATACAATAGCCATATCAGCTATATTAAAAGTTGGAAAATGGTATTCAAAAAATTTAAAATCTAAAAAATCTCTTACAGAATAAAAAAATACTCTATCAAATAAATTACCAATTATTCCTCCATATAATAAGGAAAAAATAAAAGTTTTAAAAATACTTGGTTTTACTTCCTTACTAATTTTTACTAAAATAAATAAACAAACTATAGTGGCTAAAATAAGTAAAACTATCTGATTATTTAAAATAGAAAAAGCTCCTCCTTTATTATAAGTAAAATCAATATTAAATAAATTAGGAATAACTACTAATACTTTATTTTTAAAAAAATGTTCAATTAAAAATTTAGATACTTGGTCCATTATAAATATAATACTGCTACCAATAATGATTTCTTTTCTCATCTTAATCCCTTCTTAAAAACTATTATAACGTATAAAAATAAAATTCACAACAATACTAATAAAGTGATGAAATATGAAAAAAGAAATATTTACAAATGATTTACTAAATTTTATTAAAGATGGTTCTTGTGCTTTTACCGTTGTCGATAAAATTAAAGAAATTTTACTTAGTAATGGTTTTAGTGAATTAGAAGAAACTGATATTTGGGATTTAAGTGCTGGTAATTATTTTACAACAAGAAATGATGCAACTTTAATAGCTTTTTCAATTCCTAAAAAATTTGAAGAACGTTATGCTATTTGTAGTACGCACTGTGACACACCGGCATTAACTTTAAAAGCAAATGGCGAATATTTTAAAAACGGTTATATGAAATTTAATAGTATGCCTTATGGAGGATTATTAAATTATGGATGGCTTGATAGACCTTTATCGGTAGCTGGAAGAATTATTATTGAAAAAAATCATGAATTAGAAAAAAAGATAATAGATTATAAAGAACCGATTGCTATTATTCCTAGTTTAGCAATTCATCAAAATGATAAAGCTAATACTAATCTCGATTTAAATATGCAAACTGATTTACAACCAATAATTACTTTAAAAAATGATAATTCTAAGAATACATTTTTAGATTATTTAAAGAATAGTTTACAAATTAAAGGGGAAATAAAAGATTATGATTTATTTTTTTATAACTGTGAAGAACCTCAAATAATTGGCTTTGATAAAAATCTATTACTATCACCAAGAATTGATAATTTAACGAGTACTTTTGCTTGTTTACAAGGTTTTTTAGATAATAATAGTAATTCTATTAATGTTTATGTAACTTTTAATAATGAAGAGATTGGTTCTTTAACTAAAGAAGGCGCTGAAAGTAGTTTTCTTTTAGATATTTTAAAGCGAATTGCAACAAGCCTAAAATTAGATTTAGCTAAAACTTTAGCCAATAGTTTTATTATTAGTTCTGATAATACTCATGCGATTCATCCTAATCATGATGAATTAATGGATGATACTGGTAATTTAAAATTAAATGAAGGAATAGCTATTATTAAAGAAATTAGTTCCACAACAGATGGTTATTTTTCCAGTATTTTAAAAAAAATTTGTGATGAAATAGGCGCTAAGTATCAAGATTCAACTTTTAAAAATGATTTAAGTTCGGGCTCTACTCTATCAGGATTAAGTTTAAGACATGTAAGTGTATCATCAATTGATATTGGTATACCTCAACTTGCCATGCACTCATCACTAGAAGTTTGTGGATTAAAAGATGTTTATGATTTATATTTAACATTAAGTAAATTTTATCAAACCGATATTATTATAAATAAAGAAAAGACAAAACTTATTTTTCACTAGGTTTTGTCTTTTTTGTAGTTGTTTTCTTTTTAGTTGGTGTTTTTTTCTTAGGAGATTTTTTTACTTCTTCTTTTTCTTTAACTTCAATTATTTCTTGTTTTGTTTCAATTTCTTTTTCATCTTTGACAATGGTATTAGCAAGAATATCATGTAAACCTCGACCATCAGTTCTTACTAACATAAAGAATAACGTAATATACATAATAATATAACTTACTAAATTAACATTTTGATAAACATTATAGTAATTTTCCGAACTCATTGTAAAGACAATAATTAATTCAATTATTGGAATTAATATATTATATAAAATGATTGCTCTTACCAAATAATTAACCATACTTAACGGTTTATCATTAGCACTTGCTAATTTTAATTTAAATATTTTCTTACCAATAGTTTGTCCTTTATATAAAAACTGAAAGATAACAAAATAACCAATAAAACAAATTGTTGATACAATAACATAACTACCATTTAATCGGTATAAATCATAAGCAATAGGAATTAAAGCTTCATTAAATTCTTCACTACTTATTTCATTATTTTGATATTGTTCATTTACTCTTACTACTTCATTATATTTAGTATTATATTCTTCTTTATGTGGATTTACAAAAGGAAGTAACATAACACCATAAATAATAACTGTTACAACTAAATAATCAATTAAATACGCTCCTAAACGTTTTAATAAGGTTTTCAAATAAAAACATCCCTTTCTTGTCTAAAGATTATATCATGATGATTATTAAAATTCAATTTATTTAAAGTAATTCATATTAACCAACTATTTTTTATATCCGGTATTGCCCCATATCGGCCATTTATATAACCTTTCATAATATTTTCATCTTTTCTTACTGAAAATGAATCAAGAGGATATAAAATAGATTCACCATTTAAAGGATTTTTTTCAGTAAACCATATTTGGTCTCTTCTTAGAAGTTCTAAATTTAATAAATTTGTTGCATAAGTCATAATTATTAACTGACTATTTACTTTATTAATTTTTTTATTATTAAATAATTTAATAATAAATTCTACTAAAGCTGGATGCATACTTTTTTCAAGTTCATCAACAATTATCATTTTAGTAGTGGTAAAAGCCTTTTGCAAACTAGGAGCAAGAGCAAATAAAGCCTTAGTTCCAGAAGATTCATCATTAAAATTTAATGTATAGGTACTTTTTTTATTTTTCTTATCAACTACTTCATGTTCTAATAATATTTTTACATTAGATAGTTCCCTATTTTTTACAAATGAAAGATTATTATTGTCTATTTCTTCATAAGAAACATGAATATCTTTAATTAAAATATCAGCTTCTTTTAATAAACTTAAAGTAAAATTTTTTAAACTATTATCTTTACTATATAAAACTAAATCATCATCAGAAATATATGTAAAGGAATTATAAGTATCCACTATATTGCTAAACCATAAATAAGCTGGTTTAGTTTTATCATAATTCCATGTTGTTGCCGTTGTTAAAAATAATTTATTTTCAGTATTTTTAGCTACTAAAGATGATAAAGTATTTTTATCATTACTAAAAGTATAGTTATTAGTTTTAGTTCTAGTAAAAATATTAGTAGGTTTTTGCGAATAATAAGCATCTAATACTTCATCATATATTTTAGTAGAATCTGCACTAAAAAAATATCGATATTTAATACCATTAGTGATAAAAATAAATTCAAATTCACTAGGTTTATTTTTACTAACTTCGTCAAATAAAAATGGTTTAACAAGATTCCAAGTACCACCAACAGGAATTAAATTAGAACTTCTTATCATCATAATAGCGCATGTAAAGGCTTTAAAAATATTAGATTTACCAGATGCATTCGCACCATAGATAGCAGTTGTTTTTAATAAAGAATTATTATTTATATTAATAACATTTTCTAAATTTTCATCACCATTACCTTTTTCCATTGATAAAGTAATTTTATCTTTAAAAGATAAAAAATTTTTAACACTAAATTCTATAAGCATAATAATTACCTCCTGTAATTATTATATAAGAAAAAAGGAAAAAAGTATACTTATTTTTTGCTTTTTTGTGATTTTATTTCAAATATTAAGAAAATAATGTTTAAAAGTATCTTTATAAATTAAAAAAACTAGTATGTATTTTTAATGTACATACCAGACTACATTTCTTGAAACCATAACCTAGAGGATGTCAAAAAACGATTTTATATAATTTGTCGTTTTTAAATCTAGGCTTTATCAGTTGAACCGAAGCCACCTTTTCTTGTACCTTCGGCTATATCATGGTCTACTGTTAAAAATTTTAAAAACATTACTTGACCAATAACATCACCTTTATGAACTTCTAATGGTTCTTTATTGAAATTAAAGTATTGAAAATAAAAATGTCCATCATTGCTTTCATTGCCATAATAATCTGCATCTACTAAACCAATACTATTGGCCATTACAAATCCTTTTTTAGGTCCAGAACTTCTATTTAATAAAATATAACATTCATCATCTTGACAATAAGCTTTTAAACCTGTTGGTATAAGAGTTGGTTTAATCCCAAATTCATATGGTGGGATTATAATATCTTCTGCTGCTTCAACATCATAAGCTGCGCTTTTTTGGGTTTTTCTAATTGGTAAATGAATATTCTTATCTTCATATCCTTTAACTACTTCAAATCCTCTTTCTTTCATTATAAATCACATCCTTAAAATAATTATAACTAATAATTTAATATTTGTCAT
>CANQIN010000059.1 GCA_947623995.1 uncultured Bacilli bacterium
ATTAAAACTTACCCCAGTTGAATGTTTTGCTAATAGTCTTTCCATTTCTGCGATTTCATTTGTATATTTTTCAATTCTGTGATTTCCTAAATCAGATGAAAAATATATTTCATATTCTCTTGGTACACTGTTCCATATCATAAATTGAGTAATTGAATACCACTTTAAAGAAGTATGGTCTATTTCATTATCTTTATACATATAACCATAGTAAGCAAGTAATTGAACTCGCTTCCATTGTTCTGGTTTCATACTAGTAATTACAGAATAATCACTAGTATAGCCAGTATACTGCACTCCAGAGATAATTTGACTACCTGGTTGAATACAATATACAAAATGTCCATCACTATCCCTTTTAATTACTGTAATTAAATGTGATTTTGCTAGTGATGGTGTTGTTAAATGCCGATAAAAGACATAATCTTCCGTGTCTTGTCCATGTTCGGTAATTGTGTCTGTATACGTTTGAGCATTAACACTTTTTTTACCAAAAGAAAAAGGACTTACCATAAGTCCAATTAACATTGTTAAAAAAAGTCCATGTTTTAAAAATTTATTTTTCTTTAATTTCATTTCTTTTCCCCCTTCAATTTAATTTTATAAACTTCGATCGTGACAATCATATCCAAGATTATTCAAATAATCAAAAATTGAAATAAAATTTTCCGTATATGGCAAGATAAATTCTTTTATGTGAATGTCATCATTTTCGCCACAAGTTGTCGTTGGAACAAAAATGGTTGTTGTCCAGTATTCTACCGTACATTCATCATCTGAATAATTTCTCGCAATTGTATCAATTAAATAACCATAACCATAGTGACTTGCTTTAGTGCCGTAATTAACCCCATCTGCTCTATTTAATGTTATCTTTGCTTTATGACTTACTTGATATTCGTTTTTAAATGCTTTCCATTTAGAATTTGCATCACTACAAGTAACTTTTGCTTTTGGAACAGTTGGTGTAGGTGTTTCAGTTTTTTCTTTTGATTCAACAACTTTTGATTCTTCTTTAGTAACAGGTTTACTTTCTTTAACTTCTTCTTTCTTTTCTTCACTTTTTTGAGTATTAGTAGAAGTGGTTGAACTTGATGATGAATTAGTATTTGTTTTTGGTGTTGAAGTTTGATTTTGACTATTTGTTGTATTTGAAGTTTGATTACTACTTTGACTATTTTCATTAGAATTAGTTGTAGTTTGATTATTATCTATGGTTTCTTTTTTTTCGGTTTCTTGCGTTTCATTTGATTGTGAATCTTCTTTTATTTCATCTTCTTGTTGTTCTTCATTTACAGGAAGATAATTATTATTAATTTCCTCAACACTTTCATCTTTTACAAATGACCGATAAATACCAAAACTTACTGCTACAACAATTAGTAAGATAACTACTCCCATTACAAAATACTTTAGATTTCCTTTCTTCATATCAATTTTAAATTTTTTCATATACTTCCAATCCTTTCATTTCTTAAAATAGTTTTTGCATTTAAAATCTTGTTTAATTTAATCATGACCTTTTGCTCATTTTAAATTTTTATAAATAGTTTATACTAGTCCATTTGCTAGTACATTAAAAGTTAGCTTTTAAGAAGAACAAGTTTCTTCTCTTTTATTGGTACTATTATTATACACCTATTTAAAATGCTTGTCAGCATTTATTTTTAAAAATGCGTTACTACATCTACTATTGGTGTTGAATACATACCCAGTGCTTGTTGATAACTGTTAATTCTTTCGTATAAATAATCAGCATTTTTAATTAACATTTGATATCTATTTAATGAGATATCTAAATTAACCAATAATCTAAAATATTCAGCATTTGAAATATTAAGACTACTTGCTCGTTGATTAATTACCTTTTTATAATCATCAGATACCGAAAATTTCATCTCTGCCACTTTCATCACCTCCTAACCAAATATAATTATTTCATTTCACTATTTTTGTCTTTAATTAAATACTTCAATATGAAAATATTTTGCTACTTTTACATAACAACTTTTTTTTCTTATATAAATGTTACTTTTATCAAGAGATAGTTTTTCTGCAATTTCTTCATCAGTATGCCTTGATAATATTGAATAATTGAATATTACTTTCTCGTCAGATGTAAGTCTTAATCTTAATGACTTAAATTGCTTATTCATTGAATCAAGATATTCCTTACATTCAACAATCTTTAAAGCCCTTTTTGATGTTGGATCACTAACATTAGAAGAAAAAACTCCCATTGTATCATTTGATAATGACGAATTATACGAATCACATATTTCTTCTACTTTTATGCTATATGCCCTATACTTTGAAAAGTAATCTAATACAACTGTCCTTAAATGTGGATAGTCATATTCATCTAAAACTTCCTTAGCATATAACTTTGGTTCTTTAATCTTCGGCATAAAACCATCTCCTTTTGAAGTACAAAAAAAGAACAAAAAACTTTGTCCTAAAAATAGTGAAAATAAAAATGAGACAGCTCATTTCTTTAAACTTATCCCATTTTACTACATTTTAACAGCTTGATATTGCTTTGTCAGTAGCAAATTTTATCGCAATTTTTATTTTAAATTTAGTTGTGTAATTTTTCTATAATTTCCTTATTTTATACGGTATAGATTAAAAAATAAACTTTAATAAAAAGTAGTATTTTAAAATTTTGCTCAATAAAAATTTTAAATTTTTTTAGACAATTTAAAAAACAACTAATCATAAAGATTAATTGTCTCAAATACATCTTTTGTAAATCCATCTACTAAGCTAAATCTTAAAGCAAATTTAACATAACAACTTTTCTTTATTAAGTAATATGTTTTATCTGTCTTACAGATTCTATCTCGAACAACTTTATCTTGTTCTCTAGCTAAGATACTATGCTTATAAATTGTCATCTCATCATCAGTTAAACTTGTTAATAAGTGTTCTAACTTCCTATCAAATTCTTTGAGATAATTTACTACTTTCTCTCTTTTTTCTACTGTTTTATATGTTGAATCAACTTTTCTTTGATTCTTTGAATATTCTTTATCATTAGAAAATCTATTTTTTCCCATTGATTCTAAATATTCCTGTGCTACTGCTTCCTTGTAGTAATAATCATCAAACAAATTATAAACTGCTCTTACTATTGTTTTAAGATTATATTCATCAAGATACTTTTTCTTAAACTCTACACGCATTAGCAATTTTCACCCCCTTATAAATTAAAAAGAGAAACTACTTGAGTTCTAGTAATTTCTCTTGTAAATTTAATTTCTTCTGCTTAATCACTAGAACCCCCAACATATTTACAAATAAATTATAAATAATTGTTGTTTATCTTACAACTTTTTGCAAAAATGTCAAGGGGCATAACTGCAATTTTGCATTTTAAATTGCAATTTTGCAGTTGGTAGAGTAAAAAAATAGGACTTTTTCATAATTTGTCCTATTTAACCAAGTATATCATATATTTCTTATATTTATACTATCAAAAATCTGATACTAAAACTGATACTTACTCTTATACTTAATCTGATACTTTATTTAACCAAATAATCTATTCTTAAATTTTAAAGAGTTTTTAGTATTTCCAATTGCTTTATCATAACACTTTTCAATAATATCTTGATTAGTATTTTTTTCTATTAAAGAACATAGTTCATTAAAATATTTTTCTGTTCCTCTATCTGTTTTAAAACTCTTTAATAACAATTGAGGAATAGATTTATTTTTAGCAATTACAAGTAAATAAACTAAATAATTAGATGTATTAAGGTCTGTATTAACTTTGATTACCGAATATTTCATGCCATCTTTTTCATAATCTTTAGATTCACACACACTACCATCATCAAAATAATACATATTAGGATTTTTCTTCTTTTGCTTATTAGTGTATTTATATAGTTTTTTAATTCTATTATTCATTAATTTTACCCCCTTTTTTATATTCAATTTAGTTAGCAATGATAAATATAACCCATTATCAATAAATGCTTTATCTAAATCTTCTAAACTTACATTAATAACAGAACCATCTTCTCTTTTCACTTTTATTCTTTTTAATTTTTTATTTAACAATTTTATTAAACTATTAATATCAACTTCAATAAACCCAATAACTTCTTCTTTATCAAAATCTTTAAAGGCAGTTACATCAATATCCATATTAACCATATAATAATATTGAAATTCTTTAATTTTATAATTTTTTGAAACAACTTTATTACACATTCTTTCTTCTAAAAATGTTAATTTGTTATATTCAATATCTAAACCTGTTTCTTCTTTTATCTCTCTTATTCCATTTTTTAGTGTTTCTCCAGATAATAAATGTCCTCCTGCTGTAATTTCAAAAAGTGGCTTTTTATTAACTTTATTATGGTTAGGATTTTTAAGTTGTAAAAATACTTTATTGCTTTTATTATTATAAATTAAACACCCAAATACTTTATGCCAATATCCCAATTTATGTGCTTGTTCTTTTTCACAATAACCTAAAAGATTTCCATTTTTATCAAAAATATCAATAAATTCTATCTTATTATTATTGCCTTTTCTAAATCTATCTAAAAAGCCATTAGCATCTTTAAGCATTTCACCAAATTCTTTAATCATATTTAATTTATATTTTTTTGATATTTGATAAGTTATAATAAACAATTTATATAATCTATCTTTAACAAAATCATAACTGGTATTAAAATTTGCTCGACTTTTTTTAAATCGACATTCATAAATTTCCATTACTGCTTCTGTTAATTGGCCTAAAAGAATTGTTAAACCATTAATGTCATCATATTTATAATCTTCATATTCTTTAATACCATACATATCAACATTTAACACTCTAGCTAAATTAATCAATTGAAGCAAAACATCTGACAGTTCATCTCCTAAATTATCTATTATTCTCTTATTTTCATTAACATTATCATTAGAAAATAAAACATTATAAACATGACCTAATTGAACATATAATTCATTTAGATAATCTCTTGGATTCCATTTTTGACTTTTAGTTATATCAAAGTCACTTACAAGTTTTAAAGCATCTTCATAATAAGTATCTAAAAATTTAATTATATCTTTCATTTTTTTCCACCTACCTTTAATACAAGTGGCTTAGCTCCATTTAAAGTAGAGTTATATGTATCCTTAACTATATTATTAGTAGTAATATAAACTTTTACTCCTAGTTTATAGGATAAATAAGAAGCATCACTTATTTTTAAATCTATATTTTTAAGTTCTAAACTTCCATATTCATCAAAATTATATTCTACTTTACTTGTATCAAAACCTAGTTTTTCTAATAATAAAGAACATTTAGAAATAATTAATTTTTCATTTAATTCTTGATGTGCTAATCGACAACGTTCTCTTTGCTCATCACTACAATGATTATAGTTTAAACATTCTTCTGTTCCATAATATTGTGTTGATGGTCTATTCAATTTGGCATTTAAACCACAAGTATTAGTTTGAAAAACTTGTTGTGAATGAGAATAATTATTATTAAAATAATTCCAAGCACTTTCAGGCCAAACACAGTTAGCTTTTAAACATTCTTCTTTATTCTTTTTAATTTCTTCCCAACAACTTATTTTATTAATAAATGTTTCAATAAGTGCTAATCCTGTTGTAACTGAAATATCAGTATATTGATTAACAAAATCTAAAATTTCTGTTATTTGTTTTGGATCAGCGTTTTGTGGTAAAAATGGTCTATAATAGTGAATAACATCAATATTATTTTCTTTTAATTTTTTGAAATTATCTTTTAAAACTTCTTCATTTATTCTAGGTTCTATTTCTTTCCCTAAACCAGAATAACTTATATAAAAAATTACATTTTGACCTTTTTGTTTTAAATATTTAACTTTATCTATAACTTCATCAGTTATTTTGCATTTTGTAATAATTATTAAATCATTTTTAACATTATTTTTGTCAAGTTCATTAAGTAGTTCCAATAAATATTTTATATTTTTTTTACTAACAAAAACATCTGTATTAGGCAGCAAACATAAAGGAATATCTTTATCATAATATTTATATTCAAGTAATTGTTTAACTGATTCTTTAGGTGTTGCAAGTTCTTTTGGTAAACAATTATTATCATTAGTTGCTTGAAGCAAACAATATTTACAACCATTTGGACAACCAACTATTGAATTAATCGCTAACCAACTAGAGTGCATTTCTATAACTGACATATAATCATCTCGCTTTTTGTGATGATTATTTTAGCATAAAAACTTCTAAATGTAGCCATGCAATTTTACAATCGAAAATGCAATTTTGCAGTTCAAAAAACCTAACCCTTTAAAAGAGTTAGGAATAATTGACTTAGGGCTTCTAAAGTTTCCTAAATACCAATTACTAGTATTATATACATAATATTTTTTTTTATTCATTAGGAAAACCCATTATATTCAATATTTTTTTTATGCTAATACATTTTAATTTTCTTCTTAGCTTTTTTATTTCTTTATTTACTTGTTTATTAAATTCCTTTTTTGTTTTATCATCAAGCAAGAATTCCATACATTTCATTATCATATACAGATTTGTTGATTTATCACTAGCATTATATGATTTATCTATTTTATTAAAACTTATATAAAATTTACTATGCATTGTATATAGTCTATTATTATGAGCACTAAAATTCCGAACTAAAGTAACATTTACAAGAATTTGTTTTAGTATTTTATCAGATATTTTAAAATACTTACTAATTTTTTGTCTATCTTCTTGCTTTAATAGCCCATAATATCTGCTTATTTGGCCTAAAGTCAAAATTTTTGTCAAAACAAACGGAGGTATAAATCCATATTGTTTTTGATAATGAGTTATTGCTGAATGTTTTTCGTAATTTTTTTGAATTTCTTCATCAATATTATATAAAAATTTTTTAATAGAATTTATATCTGTAGATTCATCAAAATTCTGTTCTTTTAAATAATCTTTTACACCATATTTTTCAGATATAGTATTAGCAATTAAAGATTTAATAACAATTTCTATTTCAAGAGAATACTCTAAAAAAATAATTTTCAAATTTTTATCAAATTCATACAATGCAAAAATTTCTTCAAAAGTAACTCCATCAATATACCTATCATTCTCTTTAAATACTTCTTTGTAAGTATTTACTATAGAATAATATGTATACTTTTCAAATTGTTCTAAAGCCTTTTTCTTATGTTTAACTTTTACTCCTTTTGATAATAAATAATTTAATAGTTCTTCGTTGCTTTTGTACTCTTTCATTTTAACTCCTAAAAAAAATTGACTCAGGGCTTCTAAAGTTTCCTGAGTACCAATTACTTATAATTATAATCAAATATTTATAAATGTCAATAATTTTAGTAAAATTTTTTTAAAAATT
>CANQIN010000060.1 GCA_947623995.1 uncultured Bacilli bacterium
GTAAAAGATTAGAAATGAAAATATTAATTAATAATTTAAGAAAAATGAATCCTGATATCGATTATAATATTTTTAAAGCTTTAGATAATATCAATTTAAATTGTATTTTAGGTTATAAAAAAGATGGCAATTATACAAGTTTTTTAGATAATTATGACAAATAAAATAATTATTCCTTTGAAAAATATGCAATCTAGTATCAATATTCCTTTGAAAAATCTGCATTTTGGCTTAAAATAGGCAAAAATGGATGATTTAGATTTTGAGTTATTATATTAATAATAAAATGAGATATGTGAGGTGCGTTTAGTGAATGTAAAGCATTTAAGTGTAAGTATTGATGAAAATGAAATAATTAAAGATGTTAGCTTTAATTTAAATAATTCTGATAAAGTAGGTTTAGTTGGAGTAAATGGAAGTGGAAAATCAACATTACTAAAAGCTCTTGCTAAAGAAATTACTATTGATAATGGAAATATTAATTACTTAGAAGAGTCAATAGGTTATTTAAGACAAGAAATTCCTCATACATATGATAATCTAACTATAGTTAATTATTTAAAACAAAGTACTGGTATTAATAAATTAGAATTAAAATTAAAACAATTAGAAGAAAATTTAAATGAACAAAATATGGATGAATATGGAGAAATTTTAAATCAATTCTTAGCAATTGATGGATATAATTTCAATGAAAATTTAACCTATATTTTAAATGGATTATGTTTTTCTAAAAGTATTGATATGCCAATTAAAAAATTATCTGGTGGCGAGAAAATAAAAATTTTGCTTGCTAGTTTATTATTAGCTAATAATGATATTCTGTTACTAGATGAACCAACAAATAATTTAGATAAAGAAGCTGTAGAATGGTTAGAAAATTATTTAAAAAAATCTAATAAAAAAATGATTATTGTATCTCATGATGAAATATTTTTAGATTCAATAGTAAATAAAATATATGAATTAAAAAATGGTATTATAGAAATTTATTCGATGACATATAAAACTTATCTATATGAAAAAGAACAAAAATATCAAAGAGAATTAGAAGAATATGAAAAAACATTAGAAGAAAAAGAAAGAATTAAAAAACAAATTCAAAAATCAAAAGAATGGGCTAATAAAGGAGTTAATAAAAAATCTTATAATGATAATGATAAACTTGCTAATAATTATGCTAAAGAAAAAACTAATACTTCTAATATATCTAAATTAACTCGTTCATTAGAAAATTTAAATATTCCTAAATTTGAAACTAAAAAAGATATTAATTTTTTCTTAGATTATGATTATGGAAAAGGAAAACAAGATATTATTATTGATAATTTAGTTTGTGGTTATAATGATTTTCAAACACCATTATTAAATTTAGAAATTCCATTTTGAACAAGACTTTTAATTTCTGGAAAAAATGGTTCAGGAAAAACTACATTTGTTAAAACAGTATTAAA
Source organism: uncultured Bacilli bacterium (assembly GCA_947623995.1). GTDB lineage: Bacteria > Bacillota_I > Bacilli_A > RF39 > UBA660 > Ventrenecus. The sequence continues at coordinate 1,455 of CANQIN010000060.1, forward strand.
AGAGTTACAACCAATTAAAGGCAATATTTATATAGGTCATGATGCTAAAATTGGTTATATATCACAAGATACTTTAGATAAACAATTAGATTGTACTATTTTAGAATATTTAAAAAATAATAATGATGATCTTGATTTATCTTTAGTCTTTATTTTATTAGATAAATTTCATATACCTTATGAAGATAAAGATAAATTATATAAATATTTATCGCCAGGAGAAAGAACTAGAGTAAATTTAGTTAATCTTGCTCTTCAAAAAACTAATGTTCTTATATTAGATGAGGTTACTAATCATTTAGATAAAGAAGCATTAGATTTAATCTATGCACTTGTTTCTTCTTATTTAGGAACAATAATTAGTATATCTCATAATCGAAAATATAATGAAATATTAAAACCAGATTTAACCCTTAATATGGATACTGGAGAATATATAAGAAATAATGATATAAAAGCAACTAGAAATAAACGGATATAGAAAGTATATTAATATGGATGAAGTTATTGATTTTATAATTAAAAATAAAAATTATTATCCAGAATATCTTGAAAAAGATAGATTAAAAAAATGCATTTGTGGATATACTTGTGCAGTAAATCAAATATATTGTTATTTAAAAAAAATTGATATAAAAAAAACCGAATATTATAATTTTTATAAAATTTGTTGTAAGCATTTTGAATTACAAAATAAAAAAATAATAGAAGTAGGATGTGGATATATTCCCATATTAGCTTCTATTTTTAAAGAAAGTAATTATAATATAATTGCAATTGATTCAAAAATTTTAATAACTAATTATAAAAATGTATTAACATTAGAACATGATTTATCCAAAAAATTTAATTTATCTAATTATGATTTAGTTGTTGGCTTTAGACCATGTAATATTACAGAAAATATAATTGATATGTGTGATAAATATAAGAAGGATTTTATAATTTATTTATGTCCATGTATTCATGTTCCTAAAGATAAGAATATAGTAATTTCATCATATCAAGATTGGTTAAATTATATAATCAAAAAAGTTAAAATTTTAAACATTTTAAGGTAACAGTTCATACTTATAAATCTTTGCCAGATAAATGTCCAGTTATTATTGGTAAATATCTAAAATAATTATTCCTTTGAAAAATCTGCATTTTGGCTTAAAATAGATAAAAAATTGATTTTGCTATATTATTAATTAAAGGAAGTTATAAAAAATGTTAGAAAGAAAAGTTATGACTGATTTACTAAATTGGAAAAATACCAAAAATAGAAAATGCTTAATAGTTGAAGGTGCAAGACAAATTGGCAAATCATTTATAATAAGAGAATTTGGTAAAAAAAATTATAAATATTATGTTGAAATAAATTTTTTCAAAAATGAAAATTATAAAGAAATTTTTAGCGGTTCACTAAACGGTAAAGATATTGAAAGTAAAATAAAATTTATAGTTCCTGATGCTAAAGATATGGTTCCTGGTGAAACTTTAATCTTTTTAGATGAAATTCAATTTTGCCCAAATGCAATGACTGCTTTAAAGTTTTTAACGATAGATGGAAGATATGATTATATTGTTTCAGGCTCATTATATGGCTTAAAAAATAAAGAAGTAAAATCATATCCTGTTGGTTATGTAACTCATTTAAAAATGCATTCATTAGATTTTGAAGAATTTTTGTTGGCAATGAATGTTCCAAAAAGTAGTATAGAAGAATTAAAAAATAATTTTTTAACCAAAACACCAGTTCATCCGTCGACTCATAATGTAATGCTTAATCATTTCAAAAATTATATTGTTGTTGGGGGAATGCCTGAGGTTGTTGATTCTTTTGTTCATGAAAAAAATTATAATAAAGTTTTAGAGTTACAAAAAGATATTCTTAGAAAATATGAAGATGATATTCAGTTATATGCTAATAATAATGAAAAAATAAAAATTCGAGCTTGCCTTCGGGCTATACCAAAAAACTTAGCTCAAGATTATAAAAAATATAGATATTCAATGGTTGAACCCAATGGTACTTTTAGAAAATTTGCTGGTTCTTTAGAGTGGCTTTATGATGCTTATATAATTAGTTATTGTTACAATTTATCAATACCAGAGTTGCCATTAGAAGGAAATGCTAAAAATGATGCTTTTAAAGTTTATATGCAAGATACAGGATTATTAATGGGAATGTTAGAAGAAGGTTCTCAAAAAGATATTCTTGATGGTAATTTAGGAATATATAAAAGAGCCATTTATGAAAATATTATAGCGGATATATTTACTAAAAATAATAAAAAATTATATTATTTTGAACATAATAGTACTTTAGAAATTGATTTTATTATTAGATATAATAATGAAGTAACAGGAGTTGAAGTAAAAAGTGGCGATAATACAAAATCAAAATCACTTCAATCATTAATTAATAATTGGAATGTAAATAAGGGAATTAGACTATCAATTAAAAATATTGGAAGGACTGATAATATAGATTGCTATCCAATTTATATGGCAATGTTTTTATAAAATGTAAAGAGTAGTGTAAAAGCTTTTTCTTTTTTTATTAAATAATGGATAAAAATGTTATGATAGTAATAGAAAGTAGGATAATTATGAAAAATAATAAAAAGAAAATATTAATTTATTCAATATTAGGAGTTGTTACATTATTAATAGTTACATTAACAATAACTTATGCCTATTGGATATTAACAAGACAACAAACGGGCGAGAATGTTGTTAATACAGCTTGTTTAAATATTTCATTTACAGGAGAAAATGATATAACATTAGATAAAGCATATCCAATGAATCCTGAACAATTAGAAAACTTTTTAAGTACAGAAACACCATATCATTTTACCATTCATAATGAATGTAGTGAACTAGCAAGTGCAAGTATCAATTTAGAATCATTAACAGTAAGTGGAAAAGCCTTAGAAGATGAATATATAGATGCAATACTATATGAAAATGATTATAATTCAAACTTAAATTCAATTAAAAAATTAACAAGTGATATTTTAAATGATGAAAACAAAGTTATTATTGATGCTAAGCATGCTTATAGTTTATATAATTTTAATTTAAAACCAGATGAAACAAGAGATTTTAATTTATTACTTTATATGGATCCACAAACACCAATGGTAGAAGCAAATATGAATGCAAATTGGAAAGGAAAAATAACCTTAAGTACAGGATATAAAGAAGATTCTAAAGCATTAAGAAAAATTTCATCTAGTGATTCTAATGGAATGTGGAACTATAAAGATAAACTAACTAAAATAGTTATAGAAGATAAAAAAAGTGTTAAAACAGCAAAAGATGGTGGAAAAATATATGGCCCATTTGACGAAAGTGAATATGGAACAAAAGCAGTTGAAAGTTATGTTGTATGTGAAGCAGATGATAATAATTGTATCGGATATTTACAAAGTGATGGAAAAGTAATAACAAATAAAGATAGTAGCTATTTATTTGCAAATTTTTCAAAAGTAGTTTCAATAGATGGATTGGAAAAACTAGATTCTTCAAATGCTATTTATATGGTTAATATGTTTAACAATATGTCAGCCTTAGGAACGATAAATTTGGAAGGTTTAAATACTTCAAATGTAATTAACATGTCTTCAATGTTTTCTGGATGTTCAAGTTTAATTAATTTAAATTTAAGTATGTTAAATATAAATAAAGTATCAAGTATTAGTGGGATTGTTTACGGATGCGAAGAATTATCAAAATTGAATCTAAGTAATTGGGATTTAAGTAATTTAGAATCAAGTGCGGATTTTTTTGGAAATAATTTAAATTTAGAAACAATTGATATGACTAATTTTGTTTTTCCAAAAAACAGTAGTAGGTTTTTTGCTAATTTATCAAATTTAAATAATTTAATATTAACAAATGTGAATACGAGTCATGTAACTAATATGAGCGATATGTTTAGTGGTTGTTTAGGGTTAACTTCACTAGATTTGAGTCATTTTGATACAAGTCAAGTAACTAACATGAATAATATGTTTAGCAGTGCTTCAAATATAACTGAACTTAATATTAGTAATTGGGATTTAAGCAATTTATTGGATAGAGAATCTCATTTAATGTTTAATAGAAATACATTGTTAGAAACAATAGATATGACAAATCTTATCTTTCCAAAAGATAGTAGTGGTTTTTTTGGAGATGGGGTACCTGCATTAAACAAATTAATATTAACAAATGTAAATACTAGCAATACCACCAATATGAGTGGAATGTTTAATTCATGTTCGCATCTTACAACTTTGGATTTAAGCAGTTTTGATACAAGTCATGTAACTAGTTTTAATAGTATGTTTGGAGGAGTGACAGATTTAAGTGAATTAAATCTAAGTAATTGGGATTTAAGTGGATTGCCAAGCCAATCTTCTCCTAATTTATTTGGTGGTAATGCAAATTTAGAAACAATTAACATGACTGGTTTTGTTTTCCCAGAAAATAGTAGTTCCTTTTTTTCACTTGGTTTATTTGGATTAAAAAATATTATATTAGAAAATGTTGATACTAGTCATGTAACAGATATGAGCAATATGTTTCTTAGTTGTTCATTGTTAACAGTTTTGGATCTAAGTAGCTTTGATACATCTCATGTAACAAATATGAATCAAATGTTTGCTGGGACAACCTCATTACAATCAATAACTTTTGGCAATAAATTCGTTCATAACCCTGAAGCTACAACTAGATCAATGTTTGGTGGTTGTACAGCACCAGAACGTCCAACAGGCGATACATGGACTGATGTAAGTTTTTGATTAAAATAATAAAAGATTGTTTGAATTAATTTTCAGACAATCTTTTATTTTGTTTTTTTCTTAATTTTATAGTAAATACTGTTAATATTAAAACAATAAATATTAATAATATAACTGGTAAATAATAATAGATTTGTAAGGCTAGACTATAATGAATGCCAAAGAATATGGAAACACCAAAGACAAATAATAATATTAGACTAAACCAAATATTTTGTTTTTTCTTTGGTAGTTTTTCTTTAATTGAATTCATGCTAATACTTAAAACCATAAATAAATCAAATAAAGTTGCAATAGCAAAGATATTTTCTACTTTTTCAATAAAGTTTAAAATTTTAATTACTTTTAAAATCATATATTCAGGATAACGATAAATATTGATTAAATCTGGACCTAAAATGCCAATAATTAAGATACCCATAATAATAATTGTTAAGTTAGCAAGAAAATAATATTTTGGTAAATTATTATCAGTATTAGGAATTAAAATCATAAATATTAAAGGGGCTGTACTATAAGCCATATAATATAGTGATGCTTGAATTATGTGAGGTATATCGGTTGTCATAACTGGTAAGAAATGTTCGGTTTTAACATATCCTGTTAAAGTTATTAAGGCAATTATAACCATAAATAAAGATATATACATTAAGATTGTTCCAACTCTACCAATTGTAGTAAAACTTTTTTGACATATTCTAAAAACTAATAATAAGGCTGGTAATAAGATAAACCAATGAGGTGATTGAACTAAAAAGAAATTAGATGCTAAAGTTTGAAAGATAAATAAAATTTCAATTGCGACAACAGTAGAAAAAATCCCAATTAAAATTTTTAAAGGAATATGACCTTGATCTTTTAAAAAATTAACGGTTTGATATTTCTTTTTAATTTTAGCAATATAGGTTACTAATAACATTGATAAAAGATTACCAATAATAAAACTTATCCAAGCATCTTTACCAGCAATGTTAAACAAAAATGAAAAGCCAAAGCCGATAAAAAATACTCTTGTTAAAAAATATACATAAGAAAAAGTCATTCTTTTTGTCATTCTGTA
>CANQIN010000061.1 GCA_947623995.1 uncultured Bacilli bacterium
ATCGATACAGATGGACCAGATATCAAAAGTATGAATGTAAGTAGTGAATGGGAACAAACAAATGAAATAAGTGCAACGGTAATAGATAAAGATAGTGGAATAGCAGGATATGAATATAGTACAAGTGAGACAATAAATGAAGGAAATTTAACAAAACAAGATAATTTAACCGAAGAACAAACATATAAGAAAAGTGTCGATGTAAATACTAAATGGTATATACATGTTAAAGATCAAGTAGGAAATGTAAGTAGTAGAGATATTACAGTCGAAAAAGTAGATAAAGATGCACCAACAATAGAAGTAGTAAATGAAAAAACAGGATGGACAAATGAAGATGTAACAGTGAAAATAAATATAAGTAATATATCAAGTGGAAGTGCATTTGATTATTGTGAAGAAAGTACAAATGATAGTGAATATACAAGAATGACAGAAAGTTTAAATAATAATACAATATCAAAAACATATACAGGAAATCATAATGAAACAAGATATTATAGATGTTATGATAAAGCAAAAAATAGAAGTTTAACAAAAAGTACAACCTTAAAAATAGATCAAGAATTACCAAGTATAACAGGAGTAAGAAAAAGTAATGAAAGTTGGACAAATGAAAGTGTAACCTTAACAATCGAAGGAGCAACAGATGATGGAGGAAGTAACTTACATGATAGTAAAAGATACAGTTTTGATGGAGGGTCTTCTTGGCAATTAGAAAACACCAAAGAATATAAAGCCAATGAAAGTAATATTGTAATCAAAGTTCAAGATAATGCAGGAAACATTTATGAATATCCAACCAAACAAGAAATAACAAACATAGAAAATGAATTACCAAGTATGACTGGAGTAAGTAAAAGCAATGAAAGTTGGACAAATGGAAGTGTAACTCTAACAATCGAAGGAGCAAGTGATTCTGGAGGAAGTGGTTTACATGATACAGCAGCCTATAGTTTTAATAATGGAACCGATTGGCAAGCAAGTGCTTCAAAAGAATACTTATCAAATGAAAGTGATATAGTAATAAAAGTAAGAGATAATGCCGGGAATATTTATACTTATCCAACAAAACAAGAAATCACAAACATTGAAAATGAACCACCAAGTATAAGTAGAGTAAGTAAAAGTGAAAGTGGTTGGACCAATGGAAATGTAACGTTAACAATAGAAGGAGCAACAGATAGTGGAGGAAGTGGCTTACATGATAGTAAAAGATATAGTTTTGATAATGGAGTAAATTGGCAACTAGGAAATACAAAAGAATATCAATATAATGAAAGTAACATTATAATTAAAGTCCAAGATAATGCAGGAAATATTTATGAATATCCAACAGCTCAAAGTGTAACCAATATAGATAAAGAACCACCAAGTGTACCAGAAGTAAATTTAAATGGCTATGTAAGTGGAACAGAAACGTATGATGATATTAAAATAACCTTAAGCTCAACCGATAATCAAAGTGTATCATATTATGAATATTCAACAGATAAGAGTAATATAAAAGGAGAGACAAGTTATGATTTTGAAATAAGTAATGAATTAAATGCAACCTATTACTTTAGAGCAGTAGACCATGTCGGAAATTCAAGTGGATGGACAGGGGCATATACAATTATTAAGAAAATAGAAAGAGCTAATATTGCCGGAAAGCAAATACTAGTAGTAAAAAATGGAGATGGGTTATATAAAGTAGAACATAATGATTTAGAGGAATTAGCAAATGATTGGAATAAAACAGAATATCGATATGCAGGTTCTAATCCGAATAATTATGTTGAATTTAATAATGAAATTTGGCGAATAATCGGCTTAGTAAATGTCAAATCAGATAGTGGAATAGAACAACGAGTAAAAATAGTAAGAACAGATGGAGTAAAAGACCAAAAAGATTTTGGAAATTATGCTCGAAATAATACACCTGATAATAATTGGACGACAAACAAGTTAAAGAATATGTTAAATGGAATATATTATGAAAGTGGAACCGGTGAATGTTGGACTGGAAATTATAGAGGTTCAACAGCGCAAAATATTTGTGACTTTAGCATAGGAACAGACTTGCCAAAAGGTTTAAATGACACACCAAGAAATATGATAGATAAAGAAGTAATTTGGAATTTGGGTGGATGGACAGATAGCAACATAACGGCAAATCAATTTTATGAAAAAGAACGGGGTGTAGCAGTATGCAATAATAATAGACCTACAGAATGGAGTAACACATCTGATGTAGGTGGCAAACATAACGGTATAGGGCTAATTTATCCAAGTGATTATGGATATGCCGTAGGAGGATATGTTAGAAATAATTGTTTAACTAAAAATTTAAATAATTATAATGGAGGAAATTGTAACACAAATGATTGGTTAACACCAAGTAATGATATATGGACTTTATTTCCTAGTTCCGTTTATACAGGTGCCGCATTCTATATGAGCTCATATGGAAATATCACTTCTGATGGTGCCGATCGAGTATTTAAGGCATGGCCAACTTTATATTTAACATCTTCAACTAAAATTGTTGATGGAACAGGAGAAATAGGCTCACCATATATTTTGAAATAAATTTTAGGACTATTAAATCGATAATAATAAAGATTTTATCTTGACTTTAAACCTTTAAAAATCAAACTCTTGTCAAAAACTTAATTTACCTTTATAATGGAAATATAGATTATTGATTTTTAAATTTTCTATAAATATAAAGAGAGGAGAGTAATTATGGATGCAACAATCCTCTTAGCTTTAGTTTTAGGTCTTGCTTTGGGCGCTGGGATAACTTTTTTAATTAAGTATATTAAAGATAAAGGTGCTGAAAATGAGGCTCGTAAGTTAATTAATGAAGCCAAAAAAGAAGCTGAACAACTAAAAAAAGATCAACTTTTAGAAATAAAAGAAGAATCTCGTCAACTAAAAGAAGAAGCCTTAGAAGAAGTAAAAGTAAAAAAAGAAGAACTTGCTCAAACAGAAGAACGTTTACTTCAAAGAGAAACTAGTTTAGATAAAAGAGATGAAATGCTTCAAACAAGAGATAAAATGCTTGATGATAAAGACCAAAGTTTATTAGCAAAGCAAAAAGAACTACAAAGCAAAGAAGAGGAATTAGATGCAAAACTAAAAGAAGAAATTACTCGTTTAGAGCAAATTTCTAAATTTAGTAAAGAAAAAGCAAGAGATTTAATACTTAAACGAACTGAAGAAGAAATGGCTTTAGAAATGGCCGAATACATTAAAGAAAAAGAAGAAGAAGCTAAGTTAACTGCCAATGAAAAAGGCAAACAATTAATTATTGAGTCAATGCAACGTTATTGTGCAGATGTAGCAACTGAACAAACAGTAAGTACGATTAATTTACCTAATGATGAAATGAAAGGAAGATTAATTGGTAGAGAAGGAAGAAATATTAGAACAATTGAAGCTGTTACTGGTGTAGATTTAATTATTGATGATACTCCAGAAACCATTGTCGTTTCTTCATTTGATCCATTACGAAGAGAAATTGCTAAACTTACAATTGAATCTTTAATTAAAGATGGTCGAATTCATCCATCAAGAATTGAAGAAATTTATGACCGGGTAAGTAAAGATATGAATAGTCGAATTATGGAACTTGGAAATGAAGCTTGCTTTAAATTAGGAATTAGTAAAGTTGATTCTGAATTAGTAAGATTAATTGGTAAGTTAAATTTTAGAACCAGTTATGGTCAAAATGCTTTACAACATTCAATTGAAGTTGGAGAACTATGTGGCCTAATGGCTTCTGAATTAGGAGAAAATGTTGTTCTTGCTAAAAGAGCCGGACTACTTCATGATATTGGTAAATCAATTGATTTTGAAGTTGAAGGAAGTCATGTTGATATTGGCCTAGATATTGCTAAAAAACATAAAGAAGATGAAATTGTTTTAAATGCCATTGCCTCACATCATGGTGACTGTGAAGCAACAAGTATTATTTCTTACTTAGTTCATATTGCTGATACATTGTCAGCTACTAGACCTGGTGCAAGAAATGATTCTTTAGATAATTACATTAAACGTTTAGAACAACTAGAAGAAATAGGAAATTCATTTGAAGGTGTTGAAAAAACTTATGCAATGCAAGCCGGAAGAGAAGTAAGAGTAATGGTTAAACCAGAAGAAGTAACTGACCAAGCATCTTACAAAATTGCTAGAGATATGAAAGAAAAAATTGAAAAAGAAATGCAATATCCTGGCACTATAAAAATCGTTGTAATACGTGAATCTCGTGCTCAAGAAGAAGCTAAATAGTTTCTTCTTTTAATTTACACTATTATTGAAAAAAAATTGCTTAGCATTATATGTTTTGCTAAAATTATAATAGGAAGTGAAATAGTGATAAGTAAAGAAAAATGTTTAAAAATATTAGAAACTAAATATCAAGATTTAGATGCCTTAAAGAAAATGCAAGAACAACTTAATAATTATTTTTTAGCTATGGAAAATTATAAATTAGAAAAAAATAATTATCAAATTAATGATAAAGTTATTTTAAAAAAAGGAACATTAATGCATGGAACATTTAAAAAAGGTTTTGAGTTATATGAAATAAAAGAAAATGGACTACTTGCTAGTGTTTTAATAAATGATCGACAATCAAAATATCCAAGTGCAGTTGGCGTTTGGAATTTAAAGTGGGATATATCTTTAAAAGATTATATTAATTTTTATAGTGGTGGAACTATAGAAATGTTAAGTATAAAAGGGGAAAGAAAAACTAAAGTTATTCCATATAATGAAATGAAAAATATAATTGAAGAAATAAGTAATGATGATTTTGTTTTTAGATGGAATATTGAACAAACTAAAGAAGCAAGATTTATGCCTAGTCTAGTTCAAAATAAAATTCAAATTGCTTTTATAATTAATGGTAATAATAAATATATAGAAAATTTAAAAAAAGGCGATATTTTAAATCAAAATTATTTTGATGATAATATTGTTAGAAGTTTTGTAAATAAAGATTATTATGAACAATTTATTAAAGATCGTCAGAATAAAGATGACTTTTTCACTGATAGAGAAAGTGCAATTCTTTTTGGTATACCACCATGTTTTATTGAAGGTATATTAGTAGGTAGAGAATATGAAAAAGATAATAATACCATAAAAGAGCTTAAAAAAATATTTTCAGAATGTTATATATGTAATTTAGATGGATTAGTAATTATGGTATAGATTGGAGAAAAAATATGGATGTGCGTTATGAAAAAGAAAAATATCAATTCTTATATAGAGTTTCAGTATTAATTGTTAATAAAGACCAAACAAAATGTTTACTGTTTCATGTAGTAGATAGAAAAGTTTATATGTTAATTGGTGGTAAAGTTAGAGAATTAGAAACTAGTTTAGAAGCTATAAAAAGAGAAGTTAAAGAAGAAATAGGGTGGGATAATTTAGAATATCAATTTTTAGGATTGAGTGAAGAAGTTATTAAAGAAAATAATCAAGATGTTCAATTTATTAATGTGATGTATAAAGCTATCTATAATGAAGAAATAAAAGAAGAAGAATTTCATGGTTTAGAAGGTGATTGGGCTATTTATAAATGGGTTAATATTAATGATTTAGATAATTATTTATTACATCCAAAAGAAATAAAACAAATGATGGCAAATAAAAATGAAGTATTTCATTTAATTAATAAAGTTGATTAACAAAGGAGATAGTTATGACTTTTAAAGAATTTAAAAATGAATATAAACAATTACAAACGGAAAGTGAACGCAAAGAATTTATCAAAAAAAGATTAAATTATTTATTAGAGAATAATAATGTCCTTACTCAAATAGGAATTGGTTGTTGTGGATCTTATAATGGATTTATAACTCCTAATATATCTGTTAGGTCTAATGAACTTAAATTTTTTCAAGGCTTAAAAATGGATGATATGGATATTTATGAAAGTTTATTAAATTATGTTGATAATGATTTAGATAGATATATGTATGGCGAGCCAATTACAATATATTATATTCAAAATTTTATATGGAATTATTTTGGGTATAATGGTGGTTCAGTATTTCAAAGAATTGAACTTTATGATAATGATGAGCCAATATCTATAAAAGAGTTTAAGAAAAATAATCTTGCTACTTGTTCAGAAAGAAGTGCTATGGTTCAAAATCTGTTAAAATTTTTAGGGTTTGATTCGGAAATTGTTTTTGGTAAATTAAATGATAAAGAACTTCATTCGTACATTATTTTTAAACCTGAAAATAGTAAAATAAGAATTCTTTATGACCCAATGAATCCTGTCGAGTATAGTATAGATGGTCAAAAAAAATATTGTCCCGGTGTTGCTAAAATGAGTGAAGAACAATATTTAGATTTAAATAATGGTAAAGAATATGTATTTAATTATGATTTAGTAAAAAAATTATTTATTAAAGATAATGAATATGTAGATAAAGAAAGAAAATATCTTAGTGATGAAATTAAATATAAAAATATTCAAGTAAAAGAATTTTTAAATCAAAAAAAGGATTTTCTAAAAGAACAAAAAGAGTTGTTAAATGAAAGTGATAATTTATTAAGATGAATGGAAGTAAATATGTTAGAAAAAAGATTAATTATTAATAATGAAAAAGATTATAATAAATTTATTAGGAGGCTTTATTTATATCGAAGCTTCTTATTTAAAAATGTTTATTTTAAATTAATAAATAATTATTCAAATGAATATATTTTACCTATTATTAATGCTTTAAATATAAAAATGCGAAAACCAAGAATTAAATATATTTATGATACTTCTTGTCAAATAATAGATGATAAATATAAAGGAATTAATATTTGTGGTTTTAAAAATAATAAATGTTATGCTCAGTTAAATAATAATTATTGTAATGGTTGTTGCCGTAAATGCAAATATCAAACAAGTCATGGTTGTCCAACTAAAAACTTAGCTTGTAAATTATTTAATTGTAGTGAAGTTACAAAAAGATATAATGTAATAACTTTTAAAGATTTAAAACTATTAAAAGTTTTAAGTATAAAAAATCAATTTATTGTTAAATCAGATTATTTTTCTAAAGAAGAAGATGTTTTAAAAGATTTATATTCTTATTCTATAATTTATTCAACAATTAGAATTATTATCCGTAATTTTTTTTAAACATAATACATTTGAATGAGGTATAGATAATATTTAAAAAGTTAACTAAAAATAGTTAATTTTTTTTTGCCATAAAAAAATGTAGTTACCCGAAGGTAACTACTTAAAAGAATAAAAAGGGGTTGACTAGTGTGATACTAGCACCAA
>CANQIN010000062.1 GCA_947623995.1 uncultured Bacilli bacterium
TTATTACATATGGATATTATTACAACTAGATTAGAAAGAGAATTTCAAATACCGGTTATTGTAACTAGTCCAAGTGTTATTTATAAAGTATATTTAACTAATGGAGAAATGTTAGAAATTGATAGTCCTAATAAAATGCCTGAACAAGTCAAAATAAAAGATATTGAAGAACCATATATTTATACTAATATTATTGTTCCTCAAGAATATATTGGAGCTATTATGGAACTATGTCAAAATAAAAGAGGTATTTATAAAACCATGGAATACATTGATGAAGCAAGAGTAAATATTCATTATGAATTACCATTATCCGAAATTGTTTACGATTTTTTTGATAAATTAAAAAGTAAAACTAAAGGTTATGCTTCATTTGATTATGAATTATGTGGTTATAAAGAAAGTAATTTAGTAAAGATGAATATTTTACTTAATGGGGAGATTGTTGATGCCTTATCAATAATTGTTCATAAAGATTTTGCTTATCAAAGAGGTCTTTTAATGACTAAAAAATTAAAAGAGGTAATTCCTAGACAATTATTTCAAGTTCCTATTCAAGCACAAGTAGGTTCTAAAGTAATTGCTAGAGAAAACATCAGTGCGATGCGCAAAAATGTGTTAGCTAAATGCTATGGTGGAGATATTACAAGAAAAAGAAAATTATTAGAAAAACAAAAAGAAGGTAAAAAGAAAATGAAGCAAATTGGAAGTGTTGAAGTACCTCAAGAAGCTTTCTTGGCTATCTTAAGTGGGGAAGAAGAATAAAAATTTAACATTGACTTCCTTATTTTTTTATGCAATAATATAAACTACCAAAAAAGGGGGATTTTTATGTTAACAAATTATGATAAAAAAATTATTGAATTATCTTTACAAGGATATTCTGTCCATGAAATAGCTGATAAATTACCAGGTTCAAGCGAATCAACTATTAATCTTTTAATTAATAGTTTAAACAAAGCTAGTCATCCAAATTATAATCCAAAACTTTATAATAACATTTTGATGGAAAAATCATTAAGAATTAATAATGTTATTGATAAAGATTTAATTTTTAATGTTGTTGATATGATATTAAATAATTATTTACCAATAGAAATTGCTGTTTATAATAATTTAACTATGCAAAAATTTAATCAAATAATGTATAATATTAAAAATTTAACATATTATGATGAAAAAATGATTGAAAAAATAAAAAATAAATTACATGAGCAAGCTTCGTTAAACTCTAATCTTAAATATCGTCGTATTTTAAAATTAGAAAAAGAATTTCCTAATATTATTTTAGAAAATTATGGCTTTGATTTAACTCATTATCGTCATTGGTTACAAAATATTAAATTAGTTGAAGATTTTTTAACTACTGGCTTAGATGTTACAACTTTAGCAATAAAATATAATTTAGCTAATACTACAGTAAGAAATGTTTTAAACAATACTGATAGTGCGCATTTTTTGGAAAACACTTTTGATAAAGAAACTTGTGAAAAAGTATTAAAATTATATAATTTTTTAAATAACAAAAAAAATAAACAAATTGATTTTAAAGTTAAAAAAGTAGATTCTAAAATTGAAAGTATTACTAAAAATTGTCGTTTTTGGATATTATTTCTTTTAACTTTTAGAATTTCAATTGATGACCTTGCTAAAATGTTTAAAATTGTTGATGTTAAACAACTACATGAAAACATTTTAAAAAAAGCAGAAGATATGAATAGTATTTATTTTAGAGCTCTAACATATTTAGATTGTAATAATAATTCTGATAATTTGCCAACTGCTATAAGCTTTTATAAAGAATATATGAATGCTAAAAAGCATAATCTTGAAAAAGCTAAAAAAATGATTAAAATTATTGATGAGCAAGATTTTATATCTTTAATAAATTCTAAAAAAAGAATTGATAAAATGACTGAAGAAGAGCACCGTTTAATTGCTGATAATTGGGTTAAATTTGCTTTATCTAGCAGAGATTTTCCTTATAAATTAGTAAGTTTAGATAAATATTGCTTACCTTATCATGAAGAAGAAATAAAGAAAATTAAAGCTTTTAATCTTGAAACTTCTAGAATAAGTCAAAGGTTAATTTATCAAAAAAGTAATCGAGGTTATAATGAAAGAATATAATAATGAAATATTTAATTCAGCATTAAATGGTGAAAAAATAAAAGATATTGCCGCTAAAAATTATATATGTGAAGCAGGAATATTTAATAAATTTAAAAATTTATTAAATCAAAATAATTCTAACTATAATCCTCAATTAGCTTATGAAATTATGTTGAATAGAAATATTAATAGTAAATTAATTGATAAAGATGAACTAGATGAAATAGTAAAAATGATTTTTGAAGGATATATGCTAATTGAAATAGCTTTTCTAAAAAAAATTAGTATTGAAAACATCCATAAATTACTTAATAATTATAATAAAGTTACTAGTCCATATTATAATCCTGAACTATATAATAAAATAAATAATATTTTAACAAAACCAATAAATATAAATGATACAAAATTGTTAAAAAGATTATATGAATTAGAAAAATTAGGCGCTAATTTAGACGATTATCCTAAAATTCCTTTAATTAAGCATTATAACAAATTAAAAAGATGTTATTTAATGATTGAAGATTTATTAAATGATAATTTTATTTCTTTTAAACAATTACATGAAAAATATCATTTAAAAACAGACACTTTATCTTCTATTATAAAAGAAGAAGACGAAATTAAATTTTTAAATACTTGTGTAGATCCAATTACTAAACAAAAAATAAAATTAAAATATGAGCAAAGAAAATTACAATTAGAACATTATGCAATTGTTATTGAAAATAAAGATGAAGAAAAAGATAAATTTTATTTGGTTTATAAAAATATTAATTTTTGGATTTTATTTATAATATCTTTTAAATTATCAATTTATGATTTTGCTAATTTCTTAAATATTAAAGATGTAAAAAAACTTTACAATATCATTTTTGATCGTGTAAAAGAATTAGATGGTAAATATATTAATGCTTTTGGTTTTATTAATGAAAAAGTATCTAAAGAAAATATATTAGAAGCTAAAAGATTTTATCAAAAATATTTATTAATGAAGAAAATTGATAATAATAAAGCTACTAAAATGTTAGATATTTTAAAAGATAAAGAATTTTATGATTTAGTAAAAAGTAAGAAAAAAATAAAGGATATGACTGTTGAAGAACGTTTAATTATTTGTAATTATTGGGTAAAATATGCAATTCCTATTCAAAAAATGCCTTATAGTATAAATGAATTGAATTTTTACTGTCGACCATTAATGAATGAACAAATAAAGGCTGTTGAAGAATATAATCGCGAGACTTTTAAAATTTATCAAAGAAAATTACAACGTAAGAATTAACTATTGAAGCTAATGCTTCTTTTTTTTATTCAAATTTAAGTGATTTACTAATTTGGATTACTCGTGATATAATACTTTATGAGGATGAAGTATATGATAGAAGTATTAGATATTATTAATAATTTAAAAACAAAATATCCTAAAGAAGACTTAAAGGAAATTATTAAGTATTATGAAAATGTTGTAAATGAAAGTAATTCTTTAGAAACTGAACAAGTTACTTCATTATATAATATTTTAAGTATATTACAGACTAATCCTAATTATTTATTATTAAATGATTTTATGAGTATGGAATATAATCGTTTATGTAATAAATATGGAGTAGATGTAATAGAAAGTATTATTGATGGAGGGCCAAAATTATGAGAAGTGTTTATATTCATATTCCGTTTTGTAAAAAAATTTGTTCTTATTGTGATTTTTGTAAAATGTTTTATGATTCATCATGGGCTAGACCATATTTAAAAAAATTAAGTAATGAAATAGATAATTATTATATGGATGATAATATTAGAACTATTTATATTGGTGGAGGAACACCATCAGCCTTATCTTTACAGGAATTAGAATATCTTTTAAATTTAACTAAAAAATTTAAAAAAATGAAAAATATTGAATTTACTTTTGAATGTAATTTAGAAGAAATTAATATGCAAATGTTAAAATTATTAAAATTTTATAATGTAACAAGGCTTAGTATTGGGATTCAAAGTTTTATTCCTCATTTACAAGATTTACTTGGAAGACATCATGAATTTAAAGAAGCTAAAGAAAAAATTAATTTAGCAAGAAGTTTAGGTTTTGATAATATTAGTTTAGATTTAATGTATGGTTTTTATAATGAAACGTTAGATGATTTACGAAAAGATTTAAAATTATTTTTAAAATTAAAACCAGATCATATTAGTACTTATAGTTTAATTTTAGAAGACCATACTTTACTTAAAGTAAATAATATTCCTAAATTAGATGAAGAAGATGAAGCATTAATGTATGAGACTTTAAGTGAAATATTAATTAGATCAGGATTTAACCATTATGAAATTAGTAATTTTGCTAGAAAAGGATATGAATCAATTCATAATTTAAATTATTGGGAAAATGGTGAATATTATGGTTTTGGTTTAGGAGCTAGTGGTTATGTTGATAAAGTAAGATATACTAATACAAGAAACTTCTTTAAATATATTACCGAAGATTTTAGAAGTGAAGAAAATATTTTATCTAAAAAAGATATTATGGATAATGAGATAATGCTTGGTTTAAGAAAAACAAAAGGTATTAATATGAATGAATTTAAAAATAAATATCATGTTAATATTGAAGATGTATATCCAATAAAACCTTTAATAAAAAATAAAGAATTAAAACAAAAAAAAGAATATATTTTTATTCCTGAGGACAAACTATATGTAATGAATGAAATTTTATTAAAAATGATATAGGAGGTCTTTATGAAAAAATTATTCTTTTTTCTTTTATTTTTTTTAAGTTTTAATGTTAATGCTGAAACTATTAAACATTTTGAGGTATTAAATGGTAAATTATCAATTCCTTTTGATTCTAAAGTAAATGATTATACGGTTTATTTAGTTGATGGAGAAACTAAAATAAAGGCTAATTATAATTTAATTGATGAAAAAAATACGGTAGAAATTAAAGAAGATAATGAAAAAGCTATTTATACTGTTTTTAATAATAATGAAGAATTAGAAAAGTATACTTTTTATAAAAATATAAAAGAAGATATACCGGTTTTTAATGAAAATATTAGTCCTAAAACTGAAGAACAAGAAATTAAAAATTTAGCTTTATATGTTTTTGGCACTTGTGCTATTATTATTATCATTTTATTTAAAGTAATAGTTTTAGGATTTAAGAAAAAACATAAAATATAGTATGAAAAATTTAATTGCTCATCGAGGTTTAAAAATCAATAATTCCAAAGAAAATACGATACCATCTTTTCTAAATGCTATAAATGACGCAAATTACGTGGGATTTGAATGTGATATATGGACAACTCTAGATGGTTATTTTGTCATTCATCATAGTCCTATTTATAATTTAAAATTAATTAGTAGTTCAACTTTAAAAGAATTAGTAGGTATTCCTACTTTAAAAGATTTACTTAAATTAAATAGTAATAAAATTTTTTTAATTGAAATTAAAGATTTAAAAATAGATTATTTAAAGTTACATAATATATTAATTAAAGCAAAAAATAAAAATATTTATTTAATGAGTTTTCATAAAAAAATTATTAAAAAAATTTCTTTAATGAATCGAAATTATAAAGTTGGGTATTTAAATTATGTTTTAAATTCAGATAATAATTATGAAGAATTTGATTTTATTTGTTTATTAGAAAGTGTTTATTCAAGTAAGATTCATGATTATTTTAAAAATAAACAAATAGAAGTATTTTTATATGGTATTCATAAAGATAGTAGTTATGATTTAAATGACTTATATTTTATAACTGATAAAGTTATTAATAATTAAAGACTTAAAGACTGGGTGTAAATTTTTTTTCGGGGTAAAAATATAAATTTATGATAAAATTATGCTTAAGATAGGATGTGTTTTAAGTATGAAAAAAAGTAATGTAGAAAATAAGTTTACGACATATGTTAAAGAAGGAAAATTAAACATAAGTACAATTGAAGATATAATGTTAGAAGACTTAGAAAATTATAAAGAAGAATTAATTACTCATATAGAAGAATTGTTATTAAATAAAATTAATGAAAAAGATTTAATTAGTAAAAAAAAGATTACTGGTATGATAGAGGAATTAAGATTAAAAATAAAGGAACCGAAACATTAACTTTAGTTTTAATAACAGGAAAAATAAAGATAAAAAGAACTGTATTACAAATAATTGATGATATAAATATTAAAGATTACGGTTTAAAAAGCAAATTAATAACCCATGGATGAATATCTTGGAATAGATAAACTACCATTTAAAGTATCAATAAGAGCTATGATAGAAATAGCATTTTGGGGACAAAATCAACCAATCATTTAAGAGAGCAAAAGAAATAATTAAAAGAGTATATAATATAGATATATCAGTAAGTAATGTTTTAAAAATAACTAAATTTATAGGAAAAATAGTTTATAATTATAATTATGATAAAGCATTAAAAATATGGAATAATAGAGCAAATATTGACATTAACTGTGCTAATAAGAAAGGAACATTATACATGCAAGAAGATGGAGCTGCAGTTAATACTAGAATAGAAGATGAAAATGGTTCAACATGGAGAGAAAATAAATCTGGAATAGTATTTTCAGAATATGATTTATATAAAAGAAAAGATAAAGCTAATCAAATAAATGTTAATTTAAAGGATATATAAACCAACAATTTAAAAAATAAAATAATCGCAAAAATAATCAAAAAAATATA
>CANQIN010000063.1 GCA_947623995.1 uncultured Bacilli bacterium
TGCTTGATATATTGAAGTAACTAAAACACTTAAAGTTCTTGTATCAATAGAAAGTACTTTTTCCACAACAACAATCACAATTAGTAATCCAACAACTGCAGCTATTAGGCAATATGGTAAAGCTCTTTTAATCGCATTTCCAAAAGTTATTTTTCGATTAATTTGTTTAGCACTAAGTTTTAAAACCACAAGACAATTAAGTAAAGTTGGCACTAAACAACACATAGCTCCTCCAATATAATTAGGAATAGCATTTTCTTTATTAACGCCCACTAAAGTAGTTAAGACAAATCCTAGAATAAAGCCTACCACAATTCCCGGCACTAATTGTTTAATCATATCTTTCTTTTTCATAATTCTTCCAATCCTTTAAATACTGGTTTACTAGTATAAACTTTAGCTTTTTCTTGATTTGTTAAAACTCTTATAGCACCAGAGGCTAAAGCTTCTAACTCAAACTCACCAGCCATAACTTCTATTTTTGCTAGTTTTTTAATATAGTTACTTAATTTTTTAACATAATATGCATCATTAGCAATGCCACCTGTTAAAATAATAGCACTACAATTGCATTTTAAGGCTACATACATGGCCCCAATTTGTTTAGCAATTTGATAAATCATGGCATCATAAATAATCTTTGCTTTTTTGTTGCCACTCTTAATCATTTCGTTAACTTCTTTAATGTCATCTGTTCCAAGATGGGCAATTATTCCACCATTTTTATTAATTAAAGCTTTAATTTCTTTTTCACTTAATTTACCACTAAAGCAAAGAGATATTAAAGGTTTTGCAGGAACAAAGCCACTTCTTGTTGGAGCCATAGGACCATCACCATTAATGATATCATTGCAATCAATCATTTTTCCATGATTATGAGCAGCGATAGAAATTCCACCACCAGCATGACAAATAATTAAATTTAAATTTTCATATTCACTATCTATTTTCTTAGCATA
Source organism: uncultured Bacilli bacterium (assembly GCA_947623995.1). Classification (GTDB taxonomy): domain Bacteria; phylum Bacillota_I; class Bacilli_A; order RF39; family UBA660; genus Ventrenecus. The sequence goes on from CANQIN010000063.1 coordinate 960, forward strand.
ACGAATAGCAATTTCTTTTTGATTTAAAGCATGAATTCTACTCTCCCGATAAATTCCTGGAATACCCGTAATTCTAGCTTCAATATTAAATTCATCAACATCAGGAGGATTTACGCAAAAAGATGGTTTTTGATATTTATGCCCTAATTCATAAGCAATAACAATTCCTAAAGCTGATGGATGTTTAACGATTCGCATACTCTTCGCATCTTCATACATTAAATCATTGATTAAGTAACTTCCACCTTCACAACATTCCAGTGAACCACCACGTCCCGAAAAAGCATCAATGCTTTCAATAGCAATATTATTTTCTTTTAAAGCATTTAATACCGTTTCAAGACGAAACTCTCTTTGATCACTTATTTCTTTAAAGGCTTGAAGTTCTTCTAAACTATGATCAATACTTACTTTAAAAACACATTCATCATTATCAAAAACCCCAATCTTTGTACTAGTAGAACCGGGATTAATAGCTAAAACGCGATAACTATTTTTGACCATTTTCTAAATCACCTGCTCTTACAATGGAAAATAAAATATTTCCAACTAATTCAGATATTGGAGCACTTCTAGAACAATCACTACAAATTTTCTTAAAACCTTGTAACAATGGTCCATAAGCATCAGAATTACCAAAAATTTGAATTAATTTAACTCCAATATTTCCCGCATTTAAATCTGGGAAAATCAAAATATTAGCTTGTCCAGCAACTTCACTAGGTCTTTTAACTTTCTTAGCCGCAACTTCAGGAACAATTGCTGAATCTAATTGAAATTCTCCATCAATTTTTAAATCTGGTCGCCGTTCATTAGCAAGTTTAACAGCTGTTTTAACTTTTTCAACTAATTCGCCACTTCCAGAACCATCTGTTGAATAAGAAAGCATAGCACATTTAGGTTCAAAACCTGTAACACTTCGTACAGTTTCACACGTATCAATCGCAATACTAGCAAGTTCTGAAGCACTAGGATTTGGACAAACTGCACAATCACCAACCGCAATTAAATTATTGCCATTACTAAAAGTATAGTTAGGCAATTTAGCAATTCCGACAGATGATGGAACTTTTAAATCACTGGCAAGTCCTACAATGGTCTGGGCAGCATAGATGATATCCCCAGTTGCACTAGTAATACCAGCAAAAGTAACATCCACTAAGTCAATAGCTTCCATCATAAAAGCAAAATATAATGGGTCACTCATTCTTCTTCGAAGTGATTTTTCCCCATAAACTAGATTAGGTAATTTTAAATATTCCGTCAAAACTTTTTCTTGATAAGCCGGATCATTGTTATCAACATAAAGCCATGCTGAATCATCTATCTTATTTTCCTCACATAACTTTTTAACTTCAGGAATATTTCCAACTATATAGACTTTGCAGTAGCCATTAGTTGATACTTCATCAATGGCTTTAACCATTTTAACATCATTAGCTTCCGGAAAGGCTACCACTTTAGGATTAGCCTTTGCCTTAGCTCTTACAATTTCCATTAAATCCATAACTCACCTATCGATAAATATAATCGCCATCTTCATATCTAGGAGGTATTTCTGGAACTAATAAGTATGATTCATATTTACCACCAGTGTGGATAACATGTTCACCTTTATTATCAGGAAACCATACTAATGGTTCAAACCATTCATCACGAATATATCTTCCTGCAATTTGTAATTGTAATTTTTGACCTTTATGCCAAATTCTTGATAATGGCCAAATTTCAATATCAACAGGTACAATTTCACCAGGTTTTAATTTTTCAACACGATCATGAGTATGAACTGGTTGATATTCAGTTGATTTTTCTTCATCTAAGTGTCTTGCTGATACTCTAAGTTTTCCCCAAGCACCTGGATGACGTTCACTACCAAAAATAGTTACGGGAAGTTCTTCACCTTTAGTGGATAACTTCTTAATTGTAATGAATAAATCCATATCATCATGACCTTTGGCTTCAACAAACATTCTAAGTTTCATATAACCAGTAAGTTCAGTATCTTTTCTAAAAGTATATTCAAAAGTTGTTAGGCCTTTTTCTCCATCATAACTTACACTACTAGCATTTTTAACAGGAGCATCTCCTAATTTATGAGTACTAGCATTTAAATATAATTTTTTATAATGAGTTCTAGCAAGAGGCCATTCATTTTCAGGACGATTAGTTTGATAAGGATATTCAAAAGCATCCATAACTTCCATTCTAATTCTTGGTGTTAATTCCCAACCATTATATATTCCTTTTAAGTAACGATCAAAGAATAATTTTAAATCTTGTAACCATTTAGAATTATAGGTATCAGGCCATTCAAAGACTTGATGACAACGCATCCATTTTTTACGAGACTTAATATTTTTAAATCCTTCCCAACTTCCTCTTAAATGGAAATGATTCCAATTACATGTCATATAAACTGGAATATTAATCTTTTCATAATGAGGAATTTTATCTTGCCAATATGGACTTGTAACAAATGGTTCTTTCTTAGCCATCGCAACTGTGTTATCAATATAACCTTTTCCTTGAGCGGCTATTACAATAGATCCACCAAAGAAGCCAGGAATTCCACCTTCCATAATACTTTCACGATATTGGTCACCTGTAGCTTCCCAAGGGGCTATACAAACAAGGTGTGGTGGGCATTCTGCCGCAATTCGCCATTGACTCATAGCAACACCAGAGTTACCAAATAAAGCAATTTTACCATTACACCATTTTTCTTTAGCAGCCCATTCAATGAAGTCGTATCCATCTCTTCCTTCTTGGGTACTAAATTGTTGTTGGTCACCTTCACTATTACCAATACCTCTTGGATCAACGTTTGCTACAGCATAACCTTGATAGCACCAATAAAGTGGGTCAGATGATTCAAATTTACAAACATTTGAAACAGCGCCTGTAGGAACACCCATTGGTCTAAAAATTTGCACAGGTTGATGCCAAGGTTGTTTACCAAAAAATGACCAACTAATAATTAAAGGAACTGGAGTTTCTAAAGCACTTTTTGGAATATAAATATCAGCATAAATAGTTACCCCATCCCTCATCTTAACAGGTCTATCTTGTAAACATATAACTCTTTTTTCATCATCAACATAGTATTCTTTAGTTTCAATTGGAACTTCAATACAATAATTCATAGCCTCTTCTCTTGGAACTTTCATAAATTCTTCTTTAGGAATAGGCTGAGTCATTTTTGTAAAAATAACATCACAGCTAGTACCATCAGGATATTTTACATTTACAATTTTTTCATCTCTTTTAGGCATCTCTCTTGGAAGAGATAACTCATTTTCAATTGGTTTCTTTTCTTCTTTCATAAATAAATTCTTCCCTTTCTAATCTTTTAAGCTTCAATTTGTTTAGCAATAATTTCTGCTGCTTCACTAATTGTATTAGCATGCATTAATTCTGTATATTTAATATAACAGTCATATTCTTCTTCTAATTCAGAAATAATTCCAGCCATTTCTAAACTTTTCAAATCAATGTCTGTTTTAATATTAGTATTACCAGATAAAGTACTTTCATCAACACCTAATACTTTAGCAGTCTTAGTAATTAATTTTTGTAGAATTTCATCTTTCATATCTTCTATTCCTCCTCTATTATAAATTTTAGCACAAAATTAATTATTAATAAATTACTAAACTACATTTTTTATGATATATTATATTTAAGGTGGTCTTATGATAGGTACAGATATTGTTTATATTCCCAAATTAAAGGAAATGATAGCAAAAAAATCATTTATTAATTTTATATATACTAAAGAAGAACAACAATTTGCGAGTAAATTTAAAGATCCAATTAACTTTTATGCTACAAGATTTGCTGGAAAAGAAGCTATTATTAAAGCAACTAATGGTAAATATGATTTTAGAGATATTGAAATTTTAAAAGATGTTGATGGCAAACCTTTACCTAAAATCTTAAATGAAAATTTAGATTTATCTCTTTCTTTATCTTTTGATAATGATTATGCTATTGCTTTTTGTATCATAAAAAAATAACGATGACAAGTCGTTATTTTAGTTTGAATAAACTTTAATTTAGTCTTAATTAAAGTTCCTTGTTAGAAGTTTTCTTTCTTCTATATGATCATATACTTAATAAATAACAAGACTCATAACAGAGCATTCATAAGCTTCTTCATATACCAAAACATGATTAGAGATAATAATAAATAAACATTCGTAGATTTATTATGATCAATTGCCATATCTATTAAGCATCTTCATTATAAAACTATTAATATTATTTTGACAAGGTCTAAATTTTTGCTATTTACAATATACTGTAAACTAAAATTAATTAATCTCGACTTATTGAGCAATAAACGGCGTCCCTTTTTCTCCATTACCGTCTATTATTTTTACAGACGATGATAGATATCCGACTGGCTGAACCTCGAACGAATAGTGTGCACTGCTGTCATGTACATAGCCAGACGAATACACACGGAACACAACAGCCGCATGAGAGGGATAGGGCGATGATATCATTGTCCATGTATGATCACTTGGTTTTAACCAATCATTTGTGTTACAACTATCACTATTATATTCATCCATACTTTTTTCTAAACATGTGTCTCTTACTTCTCCTCCTACTGCATATCCATAGTCACTTGGATACATTAATCCTATATATCCTTCCCATGTTGTTGTTCTTGGTACTGTATCATTACAATTATTTCCTCCTCCATTACTTTCACATAATTCTTTTCCATTATGACTTCCTCTTTCTGCTTCATATGTTGTTTTTGCTGTCCATTCACTTGTATTATAAGTTGCAAAGGTCCCTGTATTCCATCTTACTTTCACTATCTTGTTCTTTGCTTCTTCACTTATTCCACTACTTGTAAAGTTACATGTTGTGTTTCTTTCATAAACATCATTATAACAATTACCACTTCCTTTATTCCAATATAAACTTCCACCTATGGATGGTGTTCCACTATATACTGTATTGGGATTTAAGAGTTTCATTACATCTGCTTGGCTCCATTCATTTACTCCATATCCATCATTAATTCCTTGTGCACTACTATCCCAACTATAATAACCAATACTTTCTGCTCTTATTATTTTAATTAAGCTTTCTTGTTGTCCTCCATTATCTAAATTAGTTATGTTATTCATGACTCCTATTATTCGCCATAATATTGGATTTCCATCACCATCTCTATCTCCTATATCTATATAGTTATTTACAGTTTCTCCTACATATCTTATATTTGCTTCACTTGTATCATCTGCCATTAAATTTGTAGTATCTAAATTGGCATTAGTTTTAATACACTCTGCTGCTCCTGTTCCTGCTTGTCCACATTTTACTACTTCTTTATCAAAAGTAGGCTCATATTCTTTAAAATATAAACTACATTTAGTCTTTACTTTGTTTAAGCCTTTTACTAATGGAGCCCATTCACTTTCATTCCAAAGGATACTTGCTCCATTATCACATTCACCGTAATCAAACACTAAATTTTCTTCATTATCTTTCTGGGGCATTTCTTCTAATTCTTTATCTCCTTGATAGAACACAAAATAAATATCACTATTTCCAAAATAATCTACTTTACCATTCATTATGGGAAATTCGGCACTTTCCGTAAAAGACGCAAAGGTTTTGTATAGTAGTAATGATACACTTATTAAAACTATTACTCCTAAACTTATTAGTATTACTTTTCTTTTTTGTTTGTTTTTATCAACATACTTTTCTAGCTTCATTTTATCACTCTATTCTATAGAATGATTATATACTTGACCCCCCCCC
>CANQIN010000064.1 GCA_947623995.1 uncultured Bacilli bacterium
TCAATAAATATTGCATGACTATAAAGACTTTTAAGTTTTTTAATAAGTTCTATATCTTCTTTTCCATATATGATAAAGCATCCATCTAAAATTGTTTTCAAAATATTTTTGCTTTTTAGAGTACGAATATCAATTACGGCATCTGTATAGGCTAAATTTGCCCCATTAATGGTAAAGCCATCAAAATTAATATTGTCTAACTGATTTTTTTTAAGATTAACATTACTTAAATCTTTATTATAAACTTTATCTAAATTTTTAAATCTATTACAAGTATATTTACTAAAAGTTGCTCCAACAACTTTAACATCTGTAAAATCTATATCGTCAATAAAAATTTCACTAAAATCGGCATATCTAAAATCCTTTTTTTCACCTCTTTTTTTACCAATTATTCGTAAAACATATATAGCCCTATCACCTAAATATTTCAATTTTGGATTATATTCCATTTTGTCTTGTTCATTTTTACTATAAGTATAGTTTTTCTCTATAATTAATTTATTTCTTATTTGTTCTAAATATTTTCGATAATTATTTTTTAAAATATAAAAAATATTTTGACTTGGTAAAATTGGCATTAGAAAAGTTTTATTGACTTCCATTATTTCTGTATTTTCATTAATTGTTTCTTTGCTTTTAAAAAAATCTAATATTTCATCTAAAATTATTTTTAAATCATAAGTATTTGTTAAAGTAATGCCATTATATTCACAAAACTTTTTAATGCTGTTATTAAGTAGTGGCATAGTTTCAAGATTTTCATATTTTTTTAAGTAATTTTCATCTTTCAATTGATAATCAATTATAATCTTTTTTAATAATAAATCATGATAACGAGATATAATTAATTGTTGTAATTCAAGATTAGCAAATTTGTTAAAAATATCTTTTTTATTAATTGCATAAAATAATTCATCAATATCTACATTTAAATTCCAATCATTTGTAGCATTCATTAATTCTATAAGTAATATTTCTTCTTTTAAATGTTCTTTTAAATTTTCTAAATTATTATTTAATTCTAATTCTAGATTATTATTAGTTTTAAATTTTAAATTAGGAATGTCATTTTCATTATTTTCTTGTTCTTGTAAATCTTCATAAATTTGTTTTTGTTTATTTAATTCATAGTTATTAATAATATTATTAAACTCTTCTTCACGTGAATCACAATTAATTTGATATTTTTCTAATTCTTTAAATACTTTTTTTAAATAATTTATATTATTTAAATTTTTAACTGATAAATCCATAAAAACCTCCTTGTTTTTAAGTGAAAATACATTAACATAACTTACTAAAAAATACAAGATAGTTGTTTTACTTTTATCACTTTTAAATGTGCGTTATAATAATATTTTGGAAAGGTGGTTAAATTTTATGATGTGATAGAGAAGTCTAATTGTTTCAGTTGCAAATATCCAACTTAGTAAATTAGCTCAAAGTTTCTTAAGCTTTTATAGAGACAAAGACGTAGTTAGTTTAAGCATGTTTACAAATAGGATATTGAGATGAATATATATGACGCTACTTGAAATAATATTGAGTCTCTTGGAGGAAAATTATGATTTTAAACGGTTGATGATTCAAAAAATGTTTTAAATAAACCATTTACTATTGATAATATGAATAGAGTATTAGATTCTATTAAAAATTTTTATGAAAGAAAAGAACAAGAGATTGAACAATAACTCTTGTTTTTAAGTGTAAAATATGTGTAATTTTATTTTTAGTTTAATTTTAAATTTTTGACACTGTAAAAGTTGCATGATACAATTAAAACATAGAAAGAGTAGATAATATGAATAAAAAGAAAAATCATATATTAATTATTGTCTTTATTGTGGGGATTGTTTCTTGTGTAATTACAGGATTAACATATGCTTATTGGGTGCTTACTAAAGAACAAACTGGTGAGAATGTAATTACTAGTGGTTGCTTAAAAATTTCTTTAAGTAATAAGTATGATGGAATTAATATTCCTGATACTAATCCCATAACTGATGAAAAAGGTCGAACTTTAGAACCATATAATTTTGATATATATAATGAATGTAATAATCCAGTTAGTTTTACTCTTTCATTAGAAATGCTAGATACTACAAATTTAGAAAGTAAATATGTTAAAACTTTATTAAGCACTAATTTTTCTAATCAATACTATAATAATCCTTATAAATTAGTTGGTTCAAAAATGAATTTTGATCTTCCCGAAGAAGTTTTATATAATTTCCAATATGAAAATGAAGAATCTAATGACCTTGCTTATTTTTATACAGGTGAAAATCCTGAAGACAATTGTAAACAAGCAATGAGTGTTTATGAAAGTGTTCAAAAAAATTATCATAATATGTTTTATAATTTATACTGTGAACCACTTTATGATAATTATCCAATGATAGAAGAACCAAAACTATTAAATGAATATTCTAATGAAACTGAATATAATTTAGAAAATATTCAAGAAGGAAGAATTTTAAGAAAAGAAACTTTATTAGAAAATGGTTCAATTAGCTATTCACTAAGATTATGGGTTGATAATGATGCTGGCAATGAATCAATGAATAAAGAATTTCATAGTAAAATTACAGCTAAAGCAGAAATTGAAGATGAAAATATGTTAAAACCTTTTAATAATGCAATTAAAGGAAATAAGGATATACCAGGTATTTATTTTGATCGCCTTACCAGTGATTATTATAGTGAATATATTGATAAGATAATATTTGAAACACCTATTAATCAAGATATATTAGATGATAATTACACATATGATTTAAGTTTAAAACAAGATAAAAGTATTATTTCATATTTTGATAATAATGATAATATTCTTCATATTCAAAGTGATAGTAAAATAATTTTAAATCCAGATAGTTCTTTCTTGTTTGCTGGATATGAAAATCTAGAAAGCATTGAAGGTTTAGAAAATGTTGATACAAGTAAGGTAGCAAATATGAGTTATATGTTTGCCGATAATCCTTATCTTAGAGAATTAGACTTAAGTAATTTTGATACAAGTAAAGTTACTAATATGAGTGGTATGTTTTATAATTCTCCTACAGTAGTTACTGTCGGTGAAAGTTTTAATACTAGTAACGTTATTAATATGAGTTATATGTTCTATAATAACAATTTTATTAATTTATTCTCAAATTGTAATAATTATGAATATGAAAATTATAAAGGATGTGTATTTGATACTTCTAATGTCACTGATATGAGCTATATGTTTGGAAGAAGCGATAAAGAAAATCTAGTAACTTATAACTCTGTACAATTAGATACCAGTCAAGTAAGAAATATGGAAGGTATGTTTTATAATAATTCTTCTGAATTATTTAATATTGGTGGAAATTTTAATACTAGTAATGTTACTAATATGAGTTATATGTTTTATGGTAATGATAATATTAATTTAATTTCAAATTGTGGTAGCGATTATAATTGTAAATTTGATACTTCTAATGTAACAGATATGAGCTATATGTTTGCAAATATTAGTAGTAATTCCGAACTTCCTTTAGATAGCTTAGATACTAAAAAAGTTCAAAATATGAAAGGAATGTTTGCAAATAGCAATATTTATTGGCCTAATGGAAGTTTTGAAAAAACATATTTTTTAAATACAAGTAATGTAACAGATATGAGTTATATGTTTTGGAATCATAATTTAGGAATGTTAGAAAATTATAAATTAAATACAAGAATGGTTACTAATATGCAGGGTATGTTTTATAATGCACAAGCTGTAAATAAAATTGATTATTCTTCTTTTGATACTAAAAAAGTTAATGATATGAGTTATATGTTTTATAATTGTGATATTTATTTAGATTCCGATAATGATTTAGATATTAGCAGTTTTAATACTAGTAATGTCTTAGATATGAGTTATATGTTTAATAGAATAAATTATTATGGTAATCAAAAAATAATTTATGGACCAAAATTTGTTCATAATCCTCTTGCTAAATTAACGGGAATGTTTGATGATTATACTGAAATAAATAAACCAAATAAAGATGTAGATTCTTCATGGGAAAATGTAAGTTTTGATTAAAGAAAGGTGGTAAAAAAATGAAGAATGGTTATGAAGAAAAGAAGAAAGGGAATTTAAAAAATAGTATTATAATTGTAATATTAATTTTAATAGCTGGTATTGCTATTAGTTATGCAATTTGGCTTTCATTTGATCATCAAGAAAATGAAAATTATATTGGAACAAGTTGTTTAGATATAGATTTAGTAGGAATTGACGATATTTATTTGCCTAATGCAAGTCCAATACTTGAAAGTGATGGTCAATTATTAGAGCCATATCAATTTACAATTACTAACAATTGTGATTCAGAAGCTAATGTAAAAATTAATTTAGAAATTTTAAATAGAACTGATTTACCTGATTATAGCGATTATATTAGAGTTTCAATGGATGGTATGCCATCTAAAACTTTAAGCGAATATTCAAGTGAAGAAACTAATCTTGATGATGCTATTGATTCTTATAATTTATTAGATGAAAATTTAAGCAATTCTAAAACATATGAATTGAGATTATGGTTGGATGCTGACACACCTGTTGAAAGACAATATATGGAAAAAACTTTTGTAAGTAAAATATTTGTTAAAGGTACATCTTTAGAATAATAATAAAAACTTCATTTGAAATGAAATGAAGTTTTTTAAGCCATTATAATTCAAAGTAACCCACATAAAAAATTATGCGTTTTTTATAAATAATTAATTGAAAGGTATTTATTTAATTTATTTTCTATTTCTAAATAATATTAAATTTAGAAGAAATAAAAAAAAATTACAAAAAGTGGTTTAAAATAATAATCTAAGCTTGACATAAGGGGGGGGGGTTAGGGTTTATAATTACTCTAAGAATAGAGTGATTATAAATGAAGAAAAAAATAATATTGATAAATATACTTTTGTTAATAAGTACATCTTTAATTGTTTATAAAAACTTAAATAAATTTAATAATAATGATATTTATTTTGGCTATTATAATGGTAATGAAAAATTAGAGGAAATGCCAAGTAAAGATAATACTGAAAATTTAGTTTTTGATTACGCTTCATGTGATAATGGAGCAAATGTTATTTGGGATGAAAAAGAATGGGCTCCTTTAGTAAAAAATTTAAGTAAAAGTAAAACTAAATGCACTTTATATTTTAGACAAGCATCTGGAATTGAATTTATAAAAAAACTAGTTAAAAATAATGATTCTAATTTAATATTTGATGGTACTTCTGATAATAACATAAGATATATAGGAGCAAGTCCAAATAATTATATTGATATAGGTAATAAAGATAGTAATGGGGAATCAATTTTATGGAGAATTATCGGAGTAATGAATAATATTGTAGAAGTTGATGAAAAAACTGGAAATGATAATATTGTAAGGAGTCATATAAAACTTATTAGAAATGATAGTTTAGGCGAATATAGTTGGGATTCTTCTTCTTCAACAATAAATAAAGGTATTGGGGTGAATGAATGGAGTAATTCAGCCATTAATAAAGTATTAAATAATGATTTTATTAATAAAACTAATTTAGAAGGTAAGTGTTATATTGGTCTTAATGAAGAATTAGGAAAATGTCCAGATTGGGAAAATATCGGTTTAGATGAAAGTAGTAGAAATATAATAGCAAATGTTAAATGGAATACCGGAACATTTCAAGGCCAAAATATTGATGAATGGTTGGTATATAATATATATAATGCTGAGCGAAGTAATCATACAGGTAATGAATTATGTAAAAGTAATGGTGGAGGGATTTTTTGCAATGATAATGTAAAAAGAAATACTATTTGGATTGGAAAAGTTGGATTAATGTATCCTTCAGATTATGGTTTTGCTACAAGTGGTGGTGAAGAAAATAATAGAATAAAATGTATGAATAATTCAATGAATATTTGGAATTCTGATAACTTGAATTTTTGCAATAGTAATGATTGGCTTTATAGTTCACAAATTATTACAAGTGGAAAATGGACAATTACTCCTGTAAATTATGAAAATAATGCTGTAGATGTTTTTTGCGTTAGACATAATGCCTTAAATTCTAGTAATACTAATGGAGTTTATAATATTAATCCAGTTATATATTTAAATTCAAATGTTGATATAATTAGTGATGAAAATCATGATGGTTCTAAAGAAAAACCATATATTATAAAAAATAACTAGATTTGCGTTGAAAAAAGTTTTGAGAGAATAATAATATAAGTATGAATGAAGATTATTCTTTTTTTTGATTAGTAGACATTTTAAGGTGCTTTTGATAAAATATGGGTGGTTGGTGATATTATGTTACAGATTAAAAATTTAAGTATTAAAACGGTTGATAAAGAATTATTAAATAATATCAATTTAGAAATAAATGAAGGAGAAGTTCATGTTATAATGGGACCCAATGGTGCTGGAAAAAGTACGCTTTGTAAAAGTTTATTAGCACATCCAAGCCTAGAGAAAACATCAGGTAAAATTTATTTTGAAGATAAGGATATTACAAATTTAAAAACAGATGAAATAGCTAAATTAGGAATCTATTATATTTTTCAATCACCGCTTCCAATTGAAGGCGTTAAAAATGTGGAACTTATTAGAACGGCTTTACAAGAAAAGGGTAGTCCCATGGATATTTTTACCTTTAATAAAGAAAATAAAAAGATTTGTGAAGAATTAAATATTAATAAAGATTTTGTTCATAG
>CANQIN010000065.1 GCA_947623995.1 uncultured Bacilli bacterium
AATAATTTTCTTGCTTTTGCTTAATATTTTTGCTATGATGTATACAGATGAAGGAAACTTCATACAATAAAAAAGGATATACTTAACTTTTGTGCTAGTTAAGTACACTCCAAAAAGTTTTTGGATAATGTACCTTTAACACAAATGAGTGTTTCTGGTACATTTTTCATTAGTTAAATAACAATTTTAATATTATCTCTAATAAAGTGATTATTATAAAATACAAGATTTTTTCTCTTTCTTTCATATCAATCACCTCCTTTTACATGAATTAATTTTTATGTAAAGGGAGTGTACCTAACACTAATTAAATATATCCAATACCATTATAGCAAACTATTATTAATCAAACAATATTTTATCACAATTAACCACATTTTTTTCTTGCGATTTTATAATATTTTTGTTATGATGTATACAGATGGAGGCTTATGATAATTTTCTTTTAGTTATAGTAACCTCCACCCTTCATTTTTAAAAATAAAAGCATCCGATACGTTTCAAATTATCGAATGCTTTTATTTTAACTAATTAAATTGCCAAGGATTCCATAAGATAAAATTAACATAATAATGCCTGCTAAAATGACTCCTCCTATCGCAGCAAATAAAGATTTTTTCTTATCTAAATTTAATAACGCCGCAATTAAACAGCCAGTCCAAGCTCCTGTTCCTGGTAGAGGTATTCCCACAAATAAGAATAAGCCAATATATTTTAAATTTTCAATTTGTTCTTTTTTACTTTTAGCTTTATTTTCTAATTTTAGAACTAAACTGCCAAGACCTTTATGTTTTTTTAAACGGTCAAATAAAGGAGTTATAAACCATAATATAAAAGGTATGGGAATAATATTTCCTAAAAAGCAAATTCCAAAACTTTGCCACATTGGTAAATCAAGAAGACTTGCGGCAATTAGTCCACCTCTTAATTCTAAGATTGGTAACATTGATAATATAAAAATAATTAAATATTTACCAAACATTGTTCCAGCCCAAGCCCCAAAAGCCTTGACCATAAATTTTGCAATTTTTTCAGTCATAGTAATCCTCCTAGTCAACCAACATTTTATCAAAATCCCAAAGAAAAGAAAAGAAGATTTTTCTTCTTTTCGTAAAGTGTGAGTTTGAGTTTATATGTTATTTTTTTTATTTTTTAAATGCCTAACTATTCATCACTTCCTTTCATACTTAACATCCTACTATTCTATTATGAAATTCTTGTGATAGAAAAGTGAATATTTAACTACTTAACACTTTTAATGTAAAAGTAAAAGTTTGAGCCCTTATTTTCTTTAGAGCTAACGCCATATTTAAATTGATGTTTTTCTAAAATTGATTTAACAATTGACAAGCCAATTCCAGTTCCCACGACATTTCGTTGGTGCTTTTTTTCACTCTTATAATATTTATTCCAAATTAACGGTATTTCTTCTTCACTAATTCCCTTACCAGTGTCAATAACTTCAAATAAATATTCATTATCTTTTTTACTTAATCTAATTGTAACAGTTTTATCTTTACCAGTATGATTAATAGCATTATTAATGAGATTATAGATAACTTGATTTAATTTATTTTTATCAGCTATAACCATGGCTTTATTTGGCATTTCTAAAACAAAATTATAATTTTCGGTTTCTTTTATTATTTCATATCTTTTAATAATCTCTTTTACTTCCTTTACTAAATCATACTTAGTTATTTCTAATTCTTTAACATCTGCTTCTAATTTAGATAAATCTAAAATATCATTTACTAATAAATTTAAGCGATCAGTTTCATTCATGATAACATTACAATTATTGATTCTTTTTTCATCATCTTGATAAGTTAAATCTCTAACCATTTCAGCATAAGCTTTAATCATTGTAAGTGGGGTTTTTAAATCATGAGAAACATTAGCCATTAAATCTCGTCTTAATTCATCAGTTTTTACTAATTCATCTTGAGTATTTTTTAAAACACTTGCTAATTCATCAATTTCTTTAATACCTGATTCTTCATAAGTTTGTTTATAATTACCTTTACCTAAATTTCTAGCTTTATTAGTTATTTCTAAAATTGGATTAGTTAACTTCTTAGATAAGAAATACGCGATTATGGACGCTATAACAACAGCTAAAATCGTAATAAAAATTAATTGGCTTTGTAATACTTTACTTACTTCACTTAAATCTTTTAAAGGACTATATAAATAAATACTTCCTAAATTAGTTTTAATGCCATATAAATAAGCATAGGCTTGATATTCATGACTTTTAATTCGATAAGTTTGAGTAGTATCATTAGATTTTAAAAATTCATTTTGTAATCTAATGATTTCATTATTATTAGAATTTAATTCACAACCAACCATTAAAGTATTATAACTAGATACATTCCCGTCATTCCATAAAACTTCCATACATACTTCATTTTTATATGCTAAAGATTCTAATTGCTTATTTAAAGAACCTTCTTTAATATTTAAAATCTTATTAGCTATTTGATTCATATTTTTAACTTGATACATTTCATATGAATAACGATAATAAAAGATTGTTGATAACCATAAAATCAAAATAATAAAGACGCTAAATAATACTAGCCATATTAAAGTAAATTTATTAATATTAATTTTCTTCTTTAAATTCAAATTTGTAACCTACTTTCCTAATTGTTTTAATATATTTACCATAAGAACCTAAATGCTGTCTTAAAGTTTTAACGTGCGTATCAATAGTTCTATCATCACCATAAAAATCATAACCCCAAACATTATTTAATAATTGTTCTCTTGTTAAAGCAATATTTTGATTAGAAACAAAATATTTAAGTAAATCGTATTCTTTAGGAGTAAGCATAATGGTTTTATTATTTATTTTAACTTCATGAGCTTTATCATCAATTTGTAATTCATTAAAAATAAACATTTCATCTTTAGTTTTACTTCTTTTACTAATAGCTTTTACTCTGGCTACAACTTCTTTAGGACTAAATGGTTTAGTAACATAATCATCAACACCTATTTCAAATCCTAATAATTTATCTACTTCTTCATTACGGGCAGATAAAAGTAAAACAGGAATATTTTTAATTTTTTTAATTTCTTTAATAGCTTGATAGCCATCCATTTTAGGCATCATAATATCCATAATAATAAAATCAATATCTCTTTCTTTTACCACATTGATAGCTTCTATTCCATTTCCTGCTTCATATATTTGGTAACCTTCAATACTTAGGTATTCCCTTAGAACTTGTCTAATTAATTCTTCGTCATCTACAACTAATATTTTCATAATAATTCCTTTCCTTTATCATATATTATAGCAAAAATGTGATAGATAAATGAATTTTTAAATAATTCTTTTCGAAACTTTAATAACTTTATCAATTAATTCATAAAAATCTTTACTATCAAGTTTTTCTTTTTCATAATAAGTAGTAAGACAATATAAAAATTTTTCATAAATCTCTTCATTTAGATATTTCTTTAAAGTTGGTACGGAAAGATTTTTTTCATAACAAAAATTCATATAAAACTCACGCTTATCTTCATCAAAAATATCTAAAAGAATTTTAGTTATATCCCATGATAAATCATTTAATATTTTTGGTAAACCTTCAGGATACAATAAAAATAATTTGGTAATATGATTTAAATTATCTAAATCATAAAAATCACTATATTTTTCTTTTAAAAATTCCGATAATTCTTTTAGTAAATTATTTTCAATGTTCATATAAAATAATTCTTTATCATACCAATCTTTAAACTCTGGAACTTCATCTAGAAACAAATGACTCTTGATAAAAAGTTCAATATCCATAAGAATATTTTCATTCACAAATTCCCTCCTTTCTACTCATATATTACCTATAAGGTATCGATTTCCTTTTTTTTCGAACAAAAAAAGAAGATTTTTATTCATCTTCTAAAATTACATTATGATAAATATTAGTTACATCATCGATTTCATCGAGCATTTTATAAAGTTTATGGAAGGTTTCTAAGTCTTCGCCTGTTAAAGTAACTTTATCTTTAGCATACATTCCTTCTTCATCAATTTCATAATTAATGTTACTATCAATTTTTTCTAAAACATCTTTGACTTTATTATGATCTGATGGATTAACACTGATTACAATCTCGCCATCTTCTACTTCAAAATCAATTGGTTCAATACCATTTTCTAATAAAGCATTAAAAATTTGTTCTTCATCATAACCTTTAATACTTATGATCGCTAAATAATCATAATTATAGGATACCGAATTATTAACGCCTAAACTTTTATGAACTTTATTAAAAGCCGCTCTTACCATGCCAACAGTTCGATTAACATTATCAGTTAAAGTTCTAATTATTAAAGTTGAAGCCCCAGGACCAAAACCTTCATAAGTTACAACTTCATAATCTTCGCCACCAGCACCTTTTGCTTTATCAATTGCTCTTTTAATAATATCAGATGGTACTTGTTCTTTTTTGGCTTTATCAACCATTCTTTTTAAAGCAATATTACTTTCAATTTCCGGTGTTCCTTTTTTAGCGGCCAAGTAAATTTCTTTAGCATAGTTAGAATATAATTTAGCTTTAGCAGCTCCATTTTTTTGGATACTAGCTTTTCTTACTTCATAAGCTCTTCCAAATAATTTTAAATCTAATTTCATGTTTTTCCTCCTAATCTATTAAAATCATTATTAATAATAAAATTATACCTATTATAATACCATATAATGTTTCTTTTTGAGTTTTATAATTATAAATTTCTCTTAATAATTCAAATAAAACAATATATAAAATCATTCCTAAAGAAATACTTAATAAAATAAGTAAGATTATATCACTAATTGTTATTTTAAACAATACTAAGATTAAAGCTCCTATAAAGCTTGATAAAATTAAAGCAATTTTTAAACCATAGACAATTTTTTTATTTTTAACATCTTCTAGAACACTACCAATTTCAATACTAAGTGGTAAATTATGTAATCCAACTGCCATTGCCAGTAAAAAACCTCCTGTAAAGTTTTCTAAAGTTAAAATATAAATTGATGTTCCTTCTAAAATATTATGCAAAATTAAAGAACATGATATAACAAAACCTAAATGAAATTGATGACCAAGATGTTCTTCTTTATTTTTTTCTTTTTCAGTGTGATGATGACTATGATTAGGAATAAAAAGATCAAATAATTTTAAAATCATAATTCCAGCGAGAATACAACCAATAATAATTAAAATTTTACTATTTTTTGAAAAAAAAACACGATTACTAATTTCCATTATTTCTGGTAATAAATCCATAAAAACAATACCTATCATAACAATAAAAGCAAGACTAATAGCTAAAACATTAATTCTTTTTTTATCAGTTATTAAAGAAACTATTTTAAAACCAATTATGAAAAAAAGTCCTGATAATATTGGAAATATAAGGGCTACTTCATTCATGCAAATACCTCCTTGGAAAAGAAAAAAGACTATTGTCTTTTATTTAGTTGGGAATGCTTCTAGAGAAAGTCTTCCTCTAAATTCACCACTAGTTAAATATATTTGATTTAAACCTTCATCATTTTCAAGCCATACATAAAATACTAAATGGTCAGTTTTACCAATATTTAATGTCAATGCTTCATCTTCATTAATTAAAACTTTATTTAAACCTGATAACGTATCAGTAGCATCACCAGTTAATTTAGTACCTTCATCTTCTGGGTTTTGTAAAAAATTTCCTGTAAATACTTGTTCACTTTCTCCAGGATTTACTACTAATTTCCATTTAAAATATTTACTAGATAAATTTTTAGTTATAGAATAATCAATTAATTTAACAATATATTTAGCATCTACAGTTGAAGTTCCTTGATTAATAACATCAAAAGTAACTTTTTTAGCTTCTGTTTCAACATCTTCATCATTTATTAAAGCCATTTCAGTTTCATTAATTGCAGAGGCATTTTTTAAATCCGAATCAACATTTAAAATAGCGGCTTGATTATTATTAACTTCAGCTTTTCCACCATAACCTACACTAAAATAAGCATAAGTTAAACTAAAACCAATTACTACTATTGAAAAAACTAAAATCGATGCTGAAATTAATAATTTTCTATTACTTATTAATTTAATTTCTTTTCCTTTTTTTTCTTTCATAACTTTCACCCTTAATTTAAAACCATTATACTAAATTTTTTATCATTTAACAATCTTATTTTTTAATTTTCTGGATTAAATGCTACAACATCAATTCGATTGTCATTTTTAATTAATGTTATAGTTCCTTCGTTATCGTATCCAAGAGATGTTTCATAATCCCAAGATATATCAACATCATAAGATTCTACTTCACTTTCATCAGGCATTTTATAAGTTCTTGGAGTTATTTCACTAATTGTTGTCGATTCAACAATTGGCAAACTTTGTTCTCTTTTTTTATCAATATTATTTATTACGGTTTTATATATTGAATCCATAGCCATGCTTTTAAAGGAATCACGAGCTGGTTCATAAACATATTCTAACCCTCCAACATCATATTTACTAATTTTATTATCAATAGTATATAAATCGATAATAAATAATTCACTAACTAATGAAACATAATCTTCTTCTTCAAAAGATTCTGATTCTAATAATTCCTTTAATTCTTCAAATTTTTCTTTAAAAACTTCGGTATCTCTATCATCCAAAGTATATTCATAACCTTCAATTTTATTCATAACTTTAACTTCAGG
>CANQIN010000066.1 GCA_947623995.1 uncultured Bacilli bacterium
TAGTTGGGTGAGTTTACTCACTAAATGTGCTTTCAGCACCTAGAACAAGCCACGTAATTTATTACGTGGTTCTTGACCATCACATTAATTTTTTTAAATTTAATTTTAATTCGACAAAGTTCTTACAACTCTTAGTTTATAATAACCACCTTGAAAGAGAGGTGAAATATTGATGAATGCTACTAGTGAAAAAGCTTTTTGGCATGGTAAGTATAATAGACCTTTTAAAGAAATTTTTGGTAATGAAAAATATGAAGATTTATTAAGAGAATTCTTACAAAGAGTTTTAAATCAAAAAATTAAGGAAATTACTTATTTACAAACGGAATTAAAAACTGGTAATTTAGTTTCTAGAGCTAAAACTGTTGATTTACTTGTTAGAACGGAAAAGAAAATTCTGCATGTTGAAATGAATGCAAATAATCCAAATTATTTACATCTTAGAAATGCTTGTTACTTTTTTAATAAAATAAGTTCTCAAACTAAAATTGGTGAAGACTATGATTTAGAATATGAATTTATTCATATTGACTTTACTTATAATATGAAAGACAGCAAAAATGTGGTTGAAAAGTATACTATATCAAATGAAGATGGTTCTAAAAATTATTTAGATAACATTGAAATATGGGAATTCAACATGGACATAGCTAACAGTTTTTGGTACAATAAAGATGAAAAAAACATTAATAAATATAAGCATTTAATAATGTTTGATTTAGATAAAGATGATTTAAAATCTTTAAGTAATGGAGATGATTTTGTGGCTAAGTATACTGATGAATTAACTAAATTAAATGATAGTGATGCTTTTCAAAGTTGGATGACTTATGAAGAAGACCAACAAATGATTTTAAATACTGAAAAAAAGATGTCTTATAATGAAGGCCAAAATGACAGTAAACTTGAAATTGCTAAAAAAATGTTATCTCGTGGTGATGAGATTAATGATATTATTGAAGTAACTGATTTATCAAAAGATGAAATTCTAAAACTAAAATAAAAAAAAATTGTGAGTTGCAATTTTTTTTTATTTTAAAATCTCAGCAAATAATTTTTGATAATTATTAGCAACAATATCCCAAGTGTAACTATCACTAATGCGCTTTTTAGCAAGACGTTCATATTTTAAGCATTCATCTTTACTTAACTTATCAACTTTTTCTAAAACATTTTTTAAATTATCTTCATCTCTATTAAAGTAAAAACAACTATCTAAACCAACTTCTTTGTTATAAGCTACATCATATAATATATTAACTTTTGTAGTACTTAAAGCTTCAAGTAAAGATGGATTAGTTCCTCCAGCTGAATGACCATGAAGATAAGCATAAGCTAAATCTCTAAATGTTTTTAATTCATCTTGGTCATAAACTGAACCGATAAACTTAATTCTTTTATCAATTTCAAAATTAGTACTAATCTTTAATTGTTGATAAAATTTATTTTCTTCTAAATTACAAATAATTACTAAATCTTTTTTAATCTTAGTTTTCATAAATTCTTTAATCATTACTTCATAATTATTTTCAGGAATAAATCTGCCCACGATTAAATAATAATTATGAGGTTTTATATCATTTTCTTTCATTAATGCTAAAGCATTTTGATTATTACTTTTATTATCTAAATATGCCCCATAAGAAATATATTTAGTTATCGTATGATATTTAGCATATTTTTGATTAACATATTCTAATATAGCTTTAGAATCACAAATACAATAATCGCTATATTTAATCATTGTTCTTTCACTAATTTTAAAACATTGTTTAATCCACCAAGACCATTTAGCTCTTTGCCATTCTAAACCATCTGGATTAATTAAAATCTTAACACCCATCTTATGAAAAGCTTTTTTCCAAAACAAAAATAAAGGACCAACTTTACAACCTAAAATATATAAAACGGTATTTTCTAATTTTTGTTCTTTAATATATTTTTTAAAATATCTAACTGCTTTAATTGTAAAAGTAAACATTGTTACAAAACCTTGTTTAGGGACATATATTTGAGGAGATATAACCCCATCTTTATTAATAATTTTTAAATCTTCTTCTTTATTATGGTTTAAATCAGGAATATAAAATTTAGTATTAGCATCATGATAATTTGCCACTAAGTTGGTAACAAAAGTTTCCCATCCACCATAATTATATTTAAAACCACGGGCCCCAATAATAATGATATTTTTCATAAGTCACCTCAAATCCAAAATGTTAAATAAGCTATACCTAAACTAAGATAGTAAAATAATTTCAAAAAGAACATTCCCACTTTATTTAAATGATTATATTCTCTTTCATAATAAAACTCGCTATTCTTTAATATTTTATACTTTTTAACTTTATTTAAACTTTTATCAACTGATAAAGATAAATTATGTTTGACTGCTACCCGATTATCAACATAAGTTTCTAAATTTTTCATCATAGCTTTTTTGGCTAATATATTTTCTTCATAGTATAAGAAAGTATGAGAATCAAAATAATTAACTTTTTTAAAATCTTTTATTCGCCCCATCATAAAACAACCATGGATAACTTCTACTTTAGTTAAAGCTTGATTATAGTATTCTTTAGGATACTTAAGCATTTTATTACTTAAACGATGAAAAAAGGTTATATTAGATATTAAATCCGTAAAGAAATTTGGACATTTCCAACCCCGATTAATAAAACCATTCTCTAATATTTTAGGCCCTAAAAAAGAAATATGTTCATCTTCCTTAAAATCATTAATTAATTCTTTTATAACTCCTTCACTAACAACAATATCCGGATTAGAAACAATTGCTAAATCACATTTAGTATTTTCTTCTAAATATTTTAAACCAAGATTATTACCATGAGCATAACCTTTATTTTTTTTATTTTCTAAAATAATAACTTTCTTAGTTTCATATTTTTTTAGTTCTTCTAAAGAATTATCAGTACTACAATTATCAATAACAATAATCTTAGTTAAACATTCATAATCTTTAACTTGATTTAACATTTTTTTTGTATTTTCACTATCATTATAATTTAATATAACCATTCCTGTTTTCATATTTCACCAATTATTTCTTTTAACTCATTTTTAGTTTCTTCTTTACTAAACTTTTTAGCAGTAAGATAACCATTTAAGATAATCTCATCCCTTTTCTTCTCACTCATATTATAATACATTTTTATCTTTCTTGCCAAACTCTTCGCACTATCGGTGTGATAAGTTAACGAATTTTCTTTATTTTTCAAATATTCACTTGGTCCAAACGTATCACAAGCAATAACAAAAGTAGAACATGCCATAGCTTCTAATCCAACTAATCCTAAAGATTCACTTTTTCTTTTAGTTGGAAAAACTAAAATATCAAAAGCATTATAATAATTAACTAAATCATTTTGATAAACAAAATCCTTTTTAATAACCATATCTTCTAAATGATATTTTGAAACTAAGTAATCAAAGTTTTTTTCTTCAATTCCACTACCAATAACTAATAATTTAGTATTCTTAAATTCTTCATAATCTTTTAATAAATATAAAGCCTCTAAAAGAGTATCATAACCTTTATTTTTTTCTAATCTTGATACTAAACCAATATAATTAGTATTTACATCTAATCCTAATTTTTCCCTACATTCATTTTGATCTAATTTAGTAAATCTTTCTAAATCAACACCACCAGCATGATAAATTTTAATTTTATCAAGTGGATAATTATATATCCGATTAACTTCTTTTTTAAAATAATTAGAAGACACTACAACTAAAGAAGCATACTCTAAATATTTTTTACTTCTTTTAATATTTTTTTCTTCAAAATTATAATCGGCAATTAAATCATTACCATGACCATTTAAGATAAGTTTCGTATTTTTAGTAAATCTATAACTAAATAAAACTGGTTTAGTAGAATGAGATATAAAATGAACCCAAATATAATCATAAGATCCAAAAGATTTAATAAAAGTTTTTAAATAAAAGATACTATAACTAATTAATTTACTAAAAATATTTTGATGTTTTGACATAACACTTTTATTAACAATGTAATCATCTTCTAAGCAATTAACCATATTTTTCACAAATGAACCATAATGTTTAGCCCATCTACTTGGATACATGTTAGATACAACTAAAACTTTTTTTCTTTTATCGTAATTTTTATTAGCCATAACGATTAAAGGCAAAAATATACTTACTATAGCACTATTAAGGATATGACCAGTAAAAACTGAAGCAATTAAAGTTAGATAAAAACTAAAAGCATAAATATTTTTTAATTTAATTTTTCTAATAGCATAAGCCATCACTAAAATATATACACCTAAACCAATTATGCCTATACTAAAGAAAATATCAATAATATCAATTTCACTATTCTTAACAAGTTCACTACTCACATCTCCAACCCCAAATAAATATTTAGAAGCATCTTTATTATTTAACTCTAAAAAGGCATCATGGGCAAAAGAAAGTCTACTACTAAGCATTACTTTATCAATAAATTTAATACTAAAGACTTCCCTAGTTGAATCTATTTCATAATATTTTAAAGCAACATCAAAATTCTTTACTAAGACTAAAACAAGTCCACCAAAAATGATTAAAATAATAGGAATACACATCATATATTTAATACTTTTTTTACGATTTTTCCATAATAAATATAAAATACTAAAGACAAAACCTATAACTAAAGTTTTAGTTTTAAGTAAATATATACCAAATATTATTAAAATTAAACCAACTATTTTAACTAACCAATTATGATGTTCTTTTAAATAATTTAAAACGAGTGGCATTAAACATAATAATATACCTGATAATTCATTACCTGAATAAAAGAATGATAAATAAGCATCTTTATTAACATATATTTCACTTATATTATGGCCTATTCCAAAAAAATAAGGAACAATTAAAAGTAATAAATAAAAATAGAAAATCTTAACTAAAAAATTAGTATTAATTTTTTTATTATCATAATCTTTTAAAAATAATAATGCTATTGGTAAGAAAAAGATTTTTAACAACGAAGTTATATACATTACAATATTACTATTACTTGCAAAAATATATATACCATCAATAATAAAATAAAGAAGTAATATTAAACATA
Source organism: uncultured Bacilli bacterium (assembly GCA_947623995.1). Taxonomy (GTDB): domain Bacteria; phylum Bacillota_I; class Bacilli_A; order RF39; family UBA660; genus Ventrenecus. Next base: position 5,111 of record CANQIN010000066.1, read on the forward strand.
TTTTTCGGTCTTTATTCTTTTTTAAAACAACTAGAAAAAAAATACCTAATATTAATGTTTTTAAAATTGAAGATACCCAAAAATGTTTACCATTCCAAGTATATATTGAAGTAATAAAATCAATAACAGGCATTAAAAATAAAAGATAATAAAAAAGATTATTTAAAATGTTATTTAGATTTTTTTTCATGAAGTCTTTCCTTTCTTCTTGTAAATAATATATCAGTTTTTAATACAAGAAACAAGAAGACAATCATTAAACATATATATAATATAATAGCATATTTAATATTACCTATTGCATATAAAACAGATACGGCTGAAAATAGGATATTTATTAAATAAATAATTAATAATGAAGAACGTTTAGAAAACTTCATTTTTAACAATTGATGATGTAAATGATCTTTATCAGGGTTAGTAAAAGGATTTTTACCTTTTAAAGTTCTTCTTATAATAGAAAATATTACATCAATTATCGGAGTTGCTAAAATAGCTAAAGGAATTAATAGAGATGTAAATGTTGCTAACTTAAATCCTAATATTGCAGTCGTGGCAACAAGCAATCCCATAAAATTACTTCCTGAATCTCCTACATAAATATCAGCAGGCGGAAAGTTATAAACTAAGAATCCTAATAAACTACCAATCATTAATAAACTAATAGTTGTATCAATGCCTCCTACTTTACCTAAAAATATTGCAATAATCATAATTGTTATAAAATAAATAGTTGTAATTCCTGAACTTAAACCATCAAGCCCATCACTTAAATCAATAGCATTAATAATAGCTACCATAAAAATTAAAGTTATAATTTCTTTAATTGGACTTGGAAAAACTAAATTCATTCCTAAAATAGTTAGACGTTCAATTGTAATATTGCCATATAAAATAATAACTAAACAAGCAATAACTTGCCCAATTAATTGATATTTAGCACTTATTGGTTTTATATCATCAACCATTCCTGTAAATAAGATTATAAAACTAGCAATTAAAATGGCAATCATTTCCACACTACTACGCGCAAAAATCATATAACCAAGTAAAAAGGAAAAAAAGATCGCAACTCCACCTAACGTTGGAACAGGCTTTTTATTTGTATGATGTTTACCAGGATAATCAACAGATCCAATATGTAAAGCAATTTTTTTCATAACTGGAACTAAAATTAAACTAGATATAAACGTTGTTAAGATAATAAATGGAATATTAGAACCATTAATTCCTAAGTTCATAATCTCACCCTCTAAGATTATTATACATTATTTTACTAAAAAATAATAGGAAATTATCATGGAAAGATAATTATAAAACTTATGTTGATTGAGTAGAAATATATGTCACCATATATAGCCCTCTCAGAACTGGACGTGCGCCCATGTTTGACACTTTATTAATTTAATATTCAATTTTTCCTAGATTTTATCTAGTTTTTTTATTTTTTGAACTTGC
>CANQIN010000067.1 GCA_947623995.1 uncultured Bacilli bacterium
CTTGAATCAGCTGCAACGATACGATAAAAAGGTTTTGCTTTAGCTCCCATTCTTTTTAATCTTAATTTAACGGCCATATATGTCCCTCCTTTTTCATGTTTTTAATATAGCAAATATTTTTATAGGTGTCAATATATTTTAGTTGACACTAAATTATATGTTTTTTAAATCTTCTTTTGTAATCGAATAAATAATTTGGTCATTTCTTTCTTTAGTATATTTATTAATTCTTCTATTTTTTAAAACAGCATCTAAATGCATCCCAGCTTTTGCCATAACTTTGCCACTAGCTGGATTGCCACTTATGTGCCGTGCTTCTATTAAATAAACATCACATTCATTTAATAAATATAAAATAACATTTCTAAGAGCTTCTGTTGCATATCCCTTACCCCAAAATTTAGATCCATAACAATATCCTAATTCGACTATATTATCATTTTTATTAATGGTAACTGCACAGATACTGCCAATTAATTCATGAGTATCTTTTTTTTCAACAACCCAATTATAACTACCATTATCATATTTATCTATCCAATTTTTTATTATTGATTTAGTTTCTTCAAGATTTTGATGGACATCCCAATGTAAAAATTTACAACATAAAGGATCAGTTGCCCAATTATGATACATTTCATTAGCGTCTTCAATCTTAAATTTTCTTAATATTAGTCTATTAGTTATAATAGTTTTTGTTTCAATATTTTTCATAATTTAAACTCCAACCTTATTTTAATATTTTTTTCACTAATGCCCTTGTATATTCACATTGATTTCTATCGATTCCATAAATGCTTCCAGTCCCATTAAGTGAACCTGTTGCACAACCACCGCCACATAGTGTTAATGCTTCACAATCTAGGCATTCATCATTATTAAATCTATTTCTTTTTCGCCATATTTCCCAATTTTTATTATTAGCAAAATCCGAATCAATAGTTCCCATATAATTTGAACCATATTTTTCTAAAGCCTGACAAGCATAAACTTTCTTATCTGGAAAAACAGTAATTTTTCTAGTAACACCACAAGAACTTTTAGCTAATCTTGCATCTTTACTAATAATTTTATTATATAAATCTTCAAAAACATAATCTACTGCTTTATTGTTATAACAAATATAGGACTTTAACATTTCATAAGCTAAAGTTTCTGAGTACTTTTGATTTACTCCGTATGAATCAGTTATTAAAATATTTACAGCATACTCATATAAATTTAATTCATTTATAATATAATTTAGCGTTTCTGAAAAATTATTAACATTATCATTATTAGCTGTAATCATTGGTAAAACTTTAATATTATTTTCTAGAAGTTTTTTTATATTATTCATAACAATATCAAAACTGCCAAACCCATTAATATCTTTACGATGCATATTATGAACATCTTTTTTTCCATCTAAAGAAACCTGTACTTCTACATTATATGTTTTAAATAAATTTATTATTTCATTATCTAATAATGTTAAATTTGTATTAATAACAATATTAGTATCACTATCTTTAAACTTATTGAATGCATAAGGTATAGCATATTTTAGAAGTTCTTTATTTAATAGTGGCTCACCACCATAAAATGTGATTTGTTGCCAATAATCGTCATTTTTGACATTATCCTTTACAATATCAAAAAAAATATCTAATGATTTTTTTGCAACATCAAATGTCATATTTTGATGATTTTGCAAAGATTTGCTATTATTACTACGATAAAAACAATAATCACAATCTAAATTACAATTAGTTGTAGTAATTAAATATAAAGATTGAAATTGTTTATCAGTAGTTTCATCAATCATTTTTTTTATATATTGTTCTTCCCATTCCTTAGTTGTAAGGATATTTAAATCAATTAATTTTTGCAAGGAGCATTCGATAACATCTTTATTTTTATTTTTTCTTATATAATTAATTTCTTCTTCACTCAAAGCTATTTTCCTTCTTGAAACTGCATCCCATACATTATTATTATCTATAATATAAATAAATCTACTAATTTTCATTTTCTTTACTCTTTTCATAACTACTATCTTTATTTTCATTTTCTAAAGCATATTTAGGGAAATATCCCAAATCATAAACATTTTGACATTCAGGATCTGGTGCATAAAAGTCATAATTATATTTAGTTAGTGCATGTAACCTACATCCTCCTCGGCATAAATTTCTCGCTAAACAATTACCGCAAATTCCTTTTAATTTATCCTCTTCCATTTTTTTATATTTTAGTAATTTTTCATTTGTTTTCCAAATCTCAGATATTTTAGTATTTCTTACATTATCAAAAATAAAATACTTATTATCAGATGCAACATGACAAAGGGCAACATTACCAGAATATCCAATGCCTAACATAGCTTTTCCCCATGGGCAAAAACTGTGACGATAAATATCAATTGGAACTATTGCCATATTTAATTCAACAGACAAATTTTGATCTTCATTATGCTTTCTTAAAAAATCATAATAAAATTCATCCATTAACTTTTTAATTTCAGGATACGAAATACCATGTTCTTCATTGGCTTTAATTCCTTTACCATATTCTATAATATTTGGTAATAGCCTAAATCCCAATCCTAATTCTTCATGAATAACTCTAGCCAATTTAGGAATTTCATCATAGTTATTTTTACTAAGAACCGTTATAATTCTAAGTGGTATTCCACTATCTTTAATTATTTTTATCATTTTAAAAGTTTTATCAAAAGAGCCATTGCCTCTAGTTAAATCATTAGTTTCTCTGTTTATTCCATCAAGACTAATAGAAATAGATAATTTGTCTTTAAAAGGTTTTAAATAATCTATTTGATTTTTTGTTACAATAGTACCGTTTGTCTCAATACTTACTTCTAATCCTAATTTTATAGTTTCAACAATTAATTCCAAACAATCATGTCTACAAAATATTTCTCCACCTGTCATATTAACTTTTCTTAATCCAACCTTTTTTGCGTCCTTAAATATTTCTAACCATTCATCTTTAGTAAGTTCATTTTTAATGCAACTATTATTTTCATTCTCATTTCTACCGCAATAAACACATTTTAAATTGCAACGATTAGTTAAAATTACTGATAATATTTCTAAACTATCTTTATTCATAAATATAACCTACTTCCTATATATAAAACATTAAATGTTATTTTATTAAGAAAAAACCTTTTTAAAAAGGCTTATAACTTACCCTCTACGGCAATTATAATTTAATTTTTCTTTAGATATTTTTTTGATTTTATTCAAAAATTGTTCTTTTTTGTTTTCCATTTTCTTCACCTCCCTTTATTAACTCATCTATTAATTCAGAAACAACATTACTTGTTATTTTAGCATAATCATAGCCATTAATTTCTGTTATATCAGCAAAACACTTTCCAGTACCAAATCCTAAATTTATATTTAACTCTTTAACTATTTTTTTTATATTATTAATTGCTATCTTTAAATCATTTAAATTTAAATTATTCTCTCCTGTGTGAAATAAATTAGAATAGCCTAAATCATTTTTTACAAATATTGCTTTTTTTAGATATTTTTCAATATTAAATTTATTTATTTCATTATAAGGTAAATTGCTTATATTTTTTAAGATACTTGTTGGACAATACTCTAAAGCCGTCATTTTTAATTTTCGAGTATTCAAGCAATCAATATCAATTGAAATAAATAAATTTTCAATTTTAAATTTGGCTAAATAATATTTAATTTTTTTTGAATCAATAAATAATACTTGTTTTTTTATATCTTTGGGAATATCTTTTCTGGTAATTCTTCTTTTGTATTTTGGAATGCCAATTATAAAAACATAATCTATATATTTTTCATACAATAATTTTGAAAAAACATTTCCTTTCCATATCTTATTATTATATTCATAGGTATCACTATGCATATCAAAACATATTATTGCTGAATTTTTTACTTTATTAACATTTAATTTTTTTATAGCAAAATAAGTTTGCTTATGGTTGTCAGACAATATTAAATCGCATTTTTCCAACATTTCATAATTTGTAGAATAATTATAAATTTGTTTTAAATTTTGAGAAATAGATATTGGATTATTATTTTCATATAAAAATTCCTTATATTCGTTATATAAGTTTAGTAAATATTTTCCGTATTTATGTTTTTTAGTAACTAAACTCATTATTTTATCTAAATTTTTAGTATCTATTTTTTCATCAATAATACTATTATCAGACAACCAACATATCATTTAACGAAGCCTCCCATTTTTTCTTTCAAGAGTATTTATTTTTTCATAATATTCAACAGTTTCACGGCTATAATATAAGATTTTACCACTAGGCAATAATAAAACTCTTTCAATGCCTAAAGCATCAACAAAACTTGGATTATGTGAAACAATTAACATAGTTCCAGGAAAAGTTTTAAAAGTTTCAGCAATTATTTCTTGAGTAGAAGGATCTAAATGATTGGTAGGTTCATCTAAAATAAGAAAATTAGCATTTTGTAATGATAACTTAGCTAAAGCAACTCTTGATTTTTCACCAGGCGATAATACTTTAACTTTTTTAAAAACGTCATCACCAAAGAATAGAAATCTACCTAAAACGGAACGTAATTTTCTTTCTGACATATTTACATTATTAAAATTTTCTAAAATATTTTTATCATAATCTAATAGTTCATGTTCTTGAGCATAATAACCAATATCAGTTTTGCTTCCGATTTCAATTTTTCCCGTTAATGGTGTTAAAATTCCCATTATAAGTTTTAATAATGTTGATTTACCAACTCCATTTTCACCAACAACTAAAAACTTTTCACCCTTATTTAAACTAAAACTTATATTATTTAAAACTAATGGAGAATTTAAATTATACTTAAAACTTAAATTTTCTACTTTTAAAGGCATAGTATTACTATCACGATTCATTTCTAAATTTATTTTAGCTTTATGTTCATTAGGCAACAATTCTATTTTATTTTTTAAAAGTTTTTCTAATTTTTTTTCACGGTCTTGCGCCATTTTTTTCTTTTTGCCAGAAGATGTGGCATATTTATTAATAATTGCTTTCAATTTTTGTTCTTCTCGATTTTGAATTTTAGCTTGATTAATTAATTCTTTTTCCTGTTCAGAGCTTAATTTTATAAATCGTTCATAATTTCCTTCATATAATTTAAAATTCTTAGTTCTTTTGTCTAAAAATAAAGTTTGATTAGTTATTTTATTTAAAAAATCTATATCATGAGATATCACTAAAATACCTCCTCGATAATTTTTTAAATAATTTGTTATATATTCTTTACTTTCTTTATCTAAATGATTAGTTGGTTCATCTAAAAGCATTATTTCAGGATTTGAATAAAGTAATTTAGCAAAAGCAACTTTAGATTTCTCTCCACCAGAAATTTCATTTAATTTTTTATTTAACAATTCTTGATTAATATTAAGACCATTAACAATTTTTAGTAATTCTGATTCTGCACTGTAGTAATTCCAATAATCTAATTTAGTATTTATTTTATCAATTTTCTTAAAAATATTTTCTTGTTCTTCAGCATTTAAATTTAAAGTTAATTTTTCATATAATAATTGTTGTTCATCTAATAACTTTTTTATAGGTCTTCCTAAAGAAACAAATTCTAAAACCGTCATATTCAATGATGGTACTTCATCTGTAATTACTTGCGGTAACCATTCTATTCGTTTATTGCTATCAAAAATAATTTTTCCTTCATCAGGTTCAAGTTTTTCCATCATTATTTTAAATAATGTTGTCTTACCTGCCCCATTTATTCCCACAATACCAATATGAGAATTATCATTAATATGAAGGTTAACATTTCTAAAAAGTTCTTCTGTTCCAAAAGACATAGTTAGGTTTCTAATTTCCATAGCTTCACCAACTTTCAAACTTTGTGTTTATTTTAAATATTTTTATCCAATGTGTCAAGTTTTTTAAACTTATCCTAAAAATAAAATTGAAAGTTCCCGTATTTTAAAATATGGGAAGTAAGTCATAAAAATTTTTTAATTATTAGTTTTCAAATATATATGTAACAATTGAGTGACTTTTAATTATATCTTTGATAACTTTATCTTTGATTACTAAATTAATTTCTTTATCTTCATTTGTTGGATTTAAAATAATAATACTCGTTTTAGAAACATTTGTTGCAACCACACCATATAAAGAATTATCATATAAACTAATGGGATTTATAATATCCCCTTCTTTAATAAATTTAGAAATATGACCAAAATAATAATATATTGGTGTCTTAATAAAACTTTTTTCATCTTCGCTTAAAATAATCGGACTTTTACAAAAATTATTTTGATGATTAGGTCCACCTTGATAATCTAATAATATATTCCAATCAAGATAAACACTCATACCATTATTTAAATCACTTATTAAATCGATTAGTAAAATTTCAGCATCATGCACCCATTCTTTTTCATTATAATTAGAAAATCCACAGCATCCTTCTGAGTGCATAAGTAATAAATTAGGATATTTTTCATGAATTAATTTTAAG
>CANQIN010000068.1 GCA_947623995.1 uncultured Bacilli bacterium
CCGAGATATATTTTAACATATTGAAATGGGACATTTTAAAAAAATCTTTATGGGACATTTTAAAAAAGGATTAACATTCAATAAATTTTTCTTTTACTTTTTCACAATTTTTGATACAATAACACTGTTTATGGGGTGATTATATATGATATTACCAGATTTAAAAATCTTAGATGAAAAGAATAAAGTATTAAGAAAAAAATCTTTACCTGTTACTTTTCCATTATCTAATAAAGATAAAAAAATGATTGATGATATGTTAGTATATTTAAAAATGAGTCAAATTGATGAAGAAAGAGAAAAATATGATTTAAGAGCTGGTTGGGGTATGAGTGCTGTTCAATTAGGTAATTTAAAAAGATTTTTTGTTATAGCAGAAGAATTAGAAGACCATTCTTTTAAAGATTATATTATTATTAATCCAGAAATTATCTCTCATAGTGAAGAATTAATTTATGTTGGTGAAGGTGAAGGATGTTTAAGTGTTAATCGTGATGTTGAAGGTATTGTCCCAAGATTTGCAAGAATGACTATTAGATATCAAGATATTGATGGCAATAAAATAGAAATGCGTGTTAGAGAAGATATCTCAATTGCATTTCAACATGAAATAGACCATCTAAATGGTATTTTATTTGTCGATAGAATAGACCCTAAAAACCCTTATAAAAATAAAGAATACATGCGTGAAATATAAGTTATTTTTTATAACCGCTCATATGTAAAGCAAAAACTAAATCATTATAAAGTTCACTAACATTAGAACTATTATTATTTTTAGCTAAGTTAATACTTTGCCATATTTCATATAAGTGCTTATAGTCACTTTTTTTTCTTTCTATTTCTTCTTCTGTTCCTTCATTTAAAGTTTTAAAAAAACTATTCATTGATTTTTTAATAAATTCATCTAATTCATTAAAATACATATATCCTACTTGAACTAATTCATAAATTTTTTTTTCTTTAGTAAAAACATTAGCAATTTGATTATCTTTTAAAAAATCATAATTAGCTTTAATAAAACCATATTCTATACCATAATCTTCTAATAACCATTCACTTAATTTTAATTTTTCAAACACTTATATCACCCTTAGTCTAAATTAATTATAAAGCTAAGCTCTTATTTTTTCAAGCAACTTTTCCAATTAAAAAACCATTATCAAATCCAGTAACTAAAACTTTAACAATTTGATTATTTTCTAACTTTTCATTTAATTTTACTTTTAAATAATTGTCAGTAATTCCTACACTTTTCTCTTTACTATTTAATATTAAAACATCTAACACTTGATTAATAAATTTTTGATAATAAGCTTTTTCTAATTCATTTGATACTTCAATTAATCTTTTACTACGCATCTTCTTTTCTTCTTCATCAACTTGATTAGTCATTAAAGCAGCTTTAGTTTTATCTCTTTTAGAAAAGGGAAAAACATGAATTTTCGCAAAACCAATTTCTTTAGCCGTTTCAATTGTTTTTAAAAATAACTCTTCTGTTTCATAAGGATGTCCAACAATAATATCGGTTGTAAGAGCAATATCAGGTCTAACTTCTCTAATTTTATTAACTATTCTTTTAAATTCTTTTAAATCATATTTACGATTCATAATCTTTAAAATTTCATCAGAACCAGCTTGTAAAGGTATATGTAAATGATTACATATTTTATTATTATTTTTTAATTCATTTAAAAATTTATCATTTATTTCCGTTATTTCAATTGAAGATATTCTAATTTTCTTTAAATTAGGTTCTTTACTTATTTCATGAATTAGCTCAGTTAAATCATGATTAGAATTAAAATAAGCTCCAGTATGTATTCCTGTTAAAACTATTTCTTGATGATTATTTAAAACTAATTCATGAACTTCATTTAAAGTAGTATTAAAATCTTTACTTCTAATACTTCCTCTTACATAAGGAATAACACAATAACTACAAAAATTATCACAACCATCTTCGATTTTAACATAAGCTCTAGTATGTGTTGTAAATTTTTTAATTTGCATATCTTCAAATGGCAAATTACGATTTTGATTAATATATTGATATTTATTGTTATCTTTTAAATAATTTTTAATAATTTCAACTATCTCACTTTTCTTTTGATTACCAAGTAAGATATCTATATCTAAATTTTCGTAATCACTTTCTTTATTTTGAGAAGAACAACCACAAACAACTAATAGAGCATTAGGAAAATTCTTTTTAAAGTGTCTTACCATTTTCTTTGATTTATTATCAGCCATATTAGTAACAGTACAAGTATTAATAATAATTATCTCTGGATTTTCTTCATTATATTTAAAACCATTTTTTAATAATAATTCTTTCATTATTTCACTTTCATAAGCATTTACTTTACAACCTAAAGTATGAATATAAAAATTCATAAAACCACCTTCAAACACCTAAGAATTTAACATAAATAACATAAAAAATCTAGTATATTTTTTATTCACAAACTAGACTTGGTTATTTTATATCTTTACTGGGCAATGAAAGGCGTTCCTTTTTCTCCATTACCGTCTATTATTTTTACTGACGATGATAGATATACGACTGGCTGAACCCCGTTCGCATTGCTCGCATTGCTGTAGCTGACAATGCCAGACGAATACACAAGGAACACATTGCTAGCACTAGAAGAATACGACGATGGTGTCATTGTCCATGTGTAGCTACTTGGTTTTAACCAATCGTTTGTGTTACAACTTCCACTGTTATATGAATTTATACTTTTCCCTAAACATGTTTCTCTTACTTCTTTTCCAACAGCATAGCCATAGTCACTTGGATACATTAATCCTATATATCCATCCCATATTGTGGTTCTTTCTACTTCATCATTACAAGATGTTCCTCCTCCATTACTTATACATTGTTCTTTTCCATTATGACTTTCTCTTTCTGTTTCATATGTTGCTTTTGCTGTCCATTGTGTATTATCGTTAGTTGCAAATGTCCCTGTATTCCATCTTACTTTCACTATCTTGTTCTTTGCTTCATCACTTATTCCACTACTTGTAAAGTTACATGTTGTATTTGCTTCTTCTTTTGCATTATAACAATTACCACTTCCTTTATTCCAATACAAATTTCCTCCGATTGTTGGGGTTCCTCTATATACTGTATTTGGATTTAATAGTTTCATTACATCTGCTTGGCTCCATTCATTTACTCCATATCCACCATTTATTCCTGATGCACTACTATCCCAACTATATCGTCCTATACTTTCTGCTCTGATTATTTTTACTAAACTTTCTTGTTGTCCTCTATTATCTAAATTTGTTATGTTATTCATGACTCCAATTATTCTCCATAAGATTGGATTTCCTTCACCATCTCTATCTCCTATATCTATATAGTTATTTACTGTTTCATTTGCTCCTACATATCTTATATTTGCTTCACTTGTATCATCAGCCATTAAATTTGTTGTATCTGTTTTAGCTAAATCTATAATATAATTAACAGCAATATCTGGGTCATATTCTTTAAAATACAAACTACATTTAGTTTTTACTTTATTTAACCCTTTTACTAATGGAGCCCATTCTTCTTCATTCCATTCAATACTTGCTCCATTATCGCACTCAGCGTGGTCAAACACTAAATTTTCTTCATTACCTTTCTGTGGCATTTCTTCTAATTCTTTATCTCCTTGATAAAACACAAAATAAATATCACTATTTCCAAAATAATCTACTTTTCCATTCATCATTGGAAATTCGGCACTCTCTGTAAAAGACGCAAAGGTTTTGTATAGAATTAATGAAACACTTATTAAAACTATTACCCCTAAACTTATTAAAATCGCTTTTCTTTTTTTCTTATTTTTATCTTTATATTTTTCTAATTTCATATTTATACATAGCCTCCTACTATATATAAATATTAACACTTGACCCCCCCCCTATGTCAAGAGATTTTAATTATTTTAAACCACTTTATTATTTAATTTAATAAGCTATTTAATTCTTTTAAAGTTTTTAAAAAAGCTTCTTCTCTTTCATAATGAAAAGTTGTTGTTTCAGGAATTTCTTCTTCTTTTTCTTTACTCATATCTGATAAATTAATTTTTTTAGCCGGAATCAAATTATCTACTAATTCTACTTTATCATATAACAATTGTTTTTTATTTGATTCTTTTACTAATTGCTCATAACTAATAATTGCTTTTTGTTCTTGCTCTTCTTCATAAGCTGTCATATCAACTAACGGTTCAGGTTTTTCTTTTATGGTGTTAGCTATATATTCTAAATCAATCTCATTTTCATTATCATTTTCTTTCATTTCTTCACTTCCTAAATTTTTTTCTTCATCATCACTTTTTAAAACATATATTAAGGCAATTGTTAAAATTAATAAAGCTAAAACTGAAAAGTATAATATATAATCAACAAAAGATAAGCTTGATAAGATTGCAATTATGTCATTTATTAATTTCATGATTCACCTCTTCTTCTATAGTTTATCAAATAAATAAAAAAGTAGAAAGCTTAATGTTTCTACTTAACACTTATTTTACTAAAGTTTTACATAATCGATAATGTATATGGATTGTCAATCGCACCATTACCCGTAGTATTTAATTTTTTAATTAAAGTTATTACTGGTCTAATACCATGTTTACTATTTTCGTCTTGATCTTTATTTAGACCATTATTATTAGATGTAATATAATAATTTACTTTATTATCTTTTTTATTTAAAGTCATTGTCCACCAATCTCTTGTAATATTATCTTTATTTAAGTAACTACCTGCCAACATCACATCATCAGCTGTTAGTAAAGCAATCTTAGTTGAAGCATAAGTTCCTGGACAAGTTAAGATTGGTGCATTATCTTTAAAAATTCTTTGTTCTGGTAAATAATATATTACCCCATTATCTTCGATCTGAGCATTATCATCAGTACAATATTTAGCACTGGCAATATAATTATCAAATTCTTTTAAATTAATATCATACCAACTATTTAGAACACTTGCTATTTTAGAATCGGTAAAAGTGGTACTTTCATTTTCATTATTTTCAAAAAATGCACTTTCTTCTTCTAAAATATCATCTAAAACAAGCGCAACAGTTGAATCAGCATTAATTCTTACTATTCGCCATAATTTACCTGCAAAAGAAACATAATTATTTACAACATTACCTTTAAAATAATACATACTCCCATCTTCAGTACTCTCTTCATATAAGCCATCGTTTTCTGTTGTTATTTGATTATTTTTAAGTAACCAACTTTTTAAACTATTATCAACAACTTCTTTGGCAACTTTAAGTTCAATTTGTAAAGAATCTTTATGAGGATTATAGAAAACCAAAGAGAAGCTTTGAGTTTCATTACTATTTATTTTTACTTGATTTTTAATTGTTTTTTGACTTATTTTATCATTATAATCATCCATTAAATGTTCTTTAGATATTAATTTATAAGTCACATCATCACTTGCTATAATATTATTTAATTTAATCGAATAATATTGTTCGGTTTCCATCGCATTAGTAATTGAAAAATCAATTTGATAAGTATCCTCATTAGTTGTAAAAGTATTACCTGTTAAATAATTTATTGATAAACCTTGATCTACTTTAATCATCGCCATAGTTCGTTCTTCTTCATGTAAAAAGCTTACATAACCAACTTCAACAACTAATAATAAAGCAATCAAAGCTAAAATACATGTCATCGTTACTTTATATTTTAATCTCATAGTACCACCCTACTTTTTAATAAGTATACAAGTTTTACACCATCTTGTCAATTTTAAAACTGGTATTTTACATTTCTTTTCGCGATTCTAAATAACTTTTTAAAGCCTTTGCTACATCAGAAGGCAAAATAGTTTCTAATTCTTCTAAACTGGCTTGTTCAATTTTTTTAACACTGCCAAAATGTTTAATCAATTCTTTTTTTCTTTTAGCACCAATACCTGTAATATCATCTAAAACACTTGATATAGCCCCTTTACTTCTAATAGTTCGATGATAATTAATTGTATAACGATGGACTTCATCTTGCATTTTAGTTAAATAATGAAAGACATTACTATTCTTAGGAATATTTATCACTTCTAGAGTATCTCCATCAACTAAATCATTAGTCCGATGTTTATCATTTTTCTTTAAACCACAAACTTTAATATGTAAATTTAAACTATCAAGAATTTCTTTACAAGCATTAATTTGCCCAATCCCACCATCAACAATAATTAAATTAGGCATTTCACTTTTCTCAAACAAAGCTCTTTGATATCTCCTATAAATTACTTCTCTCATCATATTATAATCATCATTTTTATCAAAACTAATCTTATATTTACGATAATCATTTTT